>JALRKU010000342.1 GCA_023254755.1 Aeromicrobium sp.
ACCACTCCGGGTTCTCGAGGGCGGCCGTCCCGAGGTTGACGCGGCGGCAGCCCGTGGCCAGCGCGGCCTCGAGCGACGCGTCGTCGCGGATGCCGCCCGAGAGCTCGACCTGGGTGTCCAGGCGGCCGATGACGTCGGCGAGCAGCTCGCGGTTCGAGCCCTTGCCGAACGCGGCGTCGAGGTCGACCAGGTGGATCCACTCCGCACCGTCGTCCTGCCACTGCAGGGCGGCGTCGAGGGGCGAACCGTAGGTCGTCTCGCTGCCGAGCTCGCCCTGGACGAGGCGCACGGCCTGTCCATCGGCGACGTCGACGGCGGGGAGCAGCTCGAGAGTCACGCGGGCGATGCTATCTGCCGTGCCGCGGCCCGGAGGCCCGCGGTCGCCGGCGTGGGACAGCACACCCTGGTCGCCGACCCCGTGGCGGCCTAGGGTGTTGCCACGGCCGGTCACCCGGACCGGCACGGATCGGGGGATCTGCATGAGAAGGACACCTGTCGTCGCGCTGTCGTGCGCGGCGCTGCTCGCCGCCACGTTCGCCGTCACCACGGCGTCCGTCGGCTCGGCCGCACCCAGCGCCGAGCGCGAGTACCTGGTGCTGCTCAAGGGCACCGACGTCGACGCCGCCGCGAAGAAGGCGATCGCCGACGCGGGCGGACGCATCGTCGAGACGAACGCGGCCGTCGGGTACGTGTACGCCACGTCCGACGACGCCGGCTTCGCCGCCGACCTGACCCGTTCCGGCGAGGTCTCCGGCGTGGCCCAGGAGCGCACCATCGGCCACGCGCCGCAGCAGAAGCGCGCCGAGCGCAAGAGCGTCGAGAAGGTCGACGGCGAGAAGGTCACCGGCGCCACCCGGTCCGCCCAGGGCTCCGGACCCGGCAGCCCCACCACGCCCGAGCCGCTCGCCGACCGCCAGTGGGACATGCGGCAGATCGGCGCGACGCCGGCCGGCTCCTACGCCAAGAACCGCGGCTCGAAGAAGGTCGTCGTCGGCATCATCGACACCGGCGTCGACGGTTCGCACCCCGACGTCGCGCCCAACTTCGACACCGAGCTCAGCCGCAACTTCGTCACGGACATGCCCGACATCGACGGCGAGTGCGAGCACGACGGCTGCGTCGATCCTGCCGACGAGGACGACAACGGTCACGGCACCCACGTGGCCAGCACGATCGGCTCGCCCATCAACGGCCTCGGCGTCGCCGGCGTGGCGCCCGACGTCACGCTCGTGAACCTGCGGGCCGGGCAGGACTCGGGCTACTTCTTCCTCAAGGGCACGCTCGACGCGCTGACCTACGCGGCCGACCACGGCGTCGACGTCGTGAACATGAGCTTCTACGTCGACCCGTGGCTCTTCAACTGCACCGACAACGCGGCCGACTCGCCCGCGGAGCAGCGTGAGCAGGCGGTCATCCGAGCGGCGACGCAGCGGGCGATCAGCTACGCCCGCAGCAAGGGCGTGCTGCCGGTCGCGGCCATGGGCAACGAGGCGACCGACCTCAACCGCCCGGCCAGCGACACGTCGAGCCCCGACTACCCCGAGGGCGCGGCCAAGGAGCGCACCATCGACAACTCCTGCATCACGGTGCCGACCGAGACGCGCGGCGTCGTGTCGGTCAGCTCGACCGGGCCGAGCCTGCGCAAGGCCTACTACTCCAACTACGGCACCGAGCAGACCGACGTGGCGGCGCCGGGCGGCGACGCGTACGACACGCCGACCAACACGCGCGCGATCGAGGGTGCGATCCTCGCCGCGTACCCCGAGTCTGTGGCCCGCGAGGAGGGCTCGATCGACGCCGACGGCAACCCGACCACGACGGCCGTCGTCAAGAGCTGCAACGGCGACACCTGCGGCTACTACGAGTACCTGCAGGGCACGTCGATGGCCTCGCCCCACGCCGCGGGCGTCGCGGCCCTGATCGTGAGCCGGTACGGGAAGACCGACCGGCGCCACGGTGGGTTGACGCTGTCTCCCGCCAAGACCGAGCGGCTGCTGTACTCGACCGCCCAGTCGCACCCGTGTCCGCAGCCGCGGACCTACCACTACACCCGGAACCTGCCCGACGGATCCGTCTCCCAGGCCGACCACCGTTGCGACGGCTCGACCTCGAAGAACGGGTTCTACGGGCACGGCGTGGTGAACGCGTACACCGCCGTCGGCGGACGCTGATCCACGATCTCCCTCCGCGGGCGGTCCGGTCTCCCTCCGGGCCGCCCGCACCCGGGTCCGCGAGTGGCCCATGGGGAGGGTTCGGCATGGTCCGCTGTGACCATTCCCCGCGAAGAGCCGTCGACGCACGAGCGGCACGCGTACAGTCCGTCTCGATTCGCTCATCCACCGTCAAGGAGACACCTGTGCGCAGGACGCTTCGTCTGCTCGCCACCACCGCCCTCGCGACCGGACTGGTCGTCGGGGCCTCGGGAACCGCATTCGCCCAGAAGACCACCGTCAAG
>JALRKU010000431.1 GCA_023254755.1 Aeromicrobium sp.
TGGTGGCAGGTCAGGGATTCGAACCCCGGAAGGCAATGCCAGCTGATTTACAGTCAGCCCCCTTTGGCCGCTTGGGTAACCTGCCGCGGCTGGACAGCGTATCGCAGGGCTCTAGGCTGGACGAAATCGCGTCACCCGAACCCGCAGGAGCACGTCCCCATGGCCGACTCGTCGTTCGACATCATCAACAAGCTCGACCGCCAGGAGGTCGACAACGCCCTCAACCAGGCGGCCAAGGAGATCTCCCAGCGGTACGACTTCAAGGGCACCGGCGCCTCGATCTCGTGGAGCGGCGAGAACGGGATCGAGATCGTCGCCAACGCCGACGAGCGGGCCCAGGCCGTGCTCGACGTCTTCCAGACCAAGCTCGTCAAGCGCGGCATCTCGCTCAAGTCGCTCGAGTCCGGGGAGCCGCGCCAGTCCGGCAAGGACGTCCGTCTCTCGAGCACCCTCAGCGAGGGGATCAGCACCGAGCAGGCCAAGAAGGTCTCCAAGCTGATCCGCGACGAGGGCCCCAAGGGCGTCAAGGTCCAGGTGCAGGGCGACGAGCTGCGCGTGTCGAGCAAGAGCCGCGACGACCTGCAGTCCGTCATCGCCCTGGTCAAGGGCGCCGACCTGGACTTCGCGGTGCAGTTCGTCAACTACCGCTGACGCACCTCACGCCTCCCAGCGGAACACCCTGGCGGCGACGGCGCTCAGCACGACCGTGAACGCGAGCAGGACCGCGATCGGCACCAGCAGCGCCGACGGCCCCTGACCCCGCACCATGACGTCGAGCATGCCGTCGTTGAGGTGCTTGAGCGGCAGGCAGCTGCTCACCGCGCGCAGCCACGTGGGCGCGCCGTCGAGCGGGAAGAAGGAGCCGGACAGGAACGCCATCGGAAGCACCACGAAGTTGGCCAGGCCGACCGCGCCCTCCTCGGTGCGCGACACCGCGCCCGCCAGCATGCCGATCGAGAGGAACGACAACGTGCCGAACAGCAGCAGCGGCACGATCAACGGCCACCACCCGGTGAGCTTCAGGCCGAAGGCGCCGACGCCCAACCCGATGAAGATCGCGGCCTGGACGCCCGCGATGACCACGCTGACCCCGACACGGGCCAGGACGACCGACGACGTGCGGATCGGTGCCAGCCTCAAGCGGCGCAGGAGGCCAGAGACGCGCCACGCCACCAGGTTCGCCGCAGCACCGAACGTGGCGCTCATCGCCACGGCCCAGCCGAGCAGGCTCGGCGTGACGTACTGGATCTGCTCGAGCGAGTCGTCCTCGACCTGCTCGGTCGAGAGCGTGAATCGGGGCGCCTGACCCGACGCGGCCTGGTCGGCGATCTGCACGACGGCCTGGAACAGGCCGCGGACCTGCGCGGCCTTCACCTGGTCGGCCTGCGAGAAGTGCAGCGTGACGTCGTCACCGTCCTGCGTCACGACGGCGTCGACGTCGCCCTCGCGGAGCGAGTCGAGCGCGGCGTCGAGGCCGGGCCGCTTCTCGACGTCGAGGCCCTCGCCGATCGAGTCCCGCGCCGCCGCCGGCAGGTCGTCGAGGACCGGGACCGCGCCGACCTGGACGACGTCGACCTTGGGCGCCTCGTCCTGACCGGTGAACACGCCGCCGAAGAGCACCAGGAACATCAGCGGGAACGCGACCGCCCAGAACAGGGTCATGCGGTCGCGCACGAAGCCCTTGAACATCGCGCCCGTGAGCGCGCCGAGCGGCGAACGGGCCGCAGTCCCCCGGCTCACGCGCGGTACTCCCGCCCGGTGAGGGAGAGGAACACGTCCTCCAAGGTGCCCTTGGTGACGGCGAGCCCCTCCAGCGCGTCGCGCTCGGCCAGCGCCGCGAGGACGGGTCCGGGGTCGCGGGTCTCGATGACCAGCGCGACGTCGGACTCGACGACGTCGGCGACCCCGGGCCACGCACGCGCCTCGTGGGGACGGACCAGGCCCGGGACGACGCTGATGCGGGTGGCGACGTCGAGACCGCGGATCAGCGCCTGCGGCGTGTCGAGCTTCAGCAACCGCCCACGGTCGATGATCGCGACGCGGTCGCACAGGACCTCGGCCTCCTCCATCGAGTGCGTCGTCAGGACCACGGTGCGTCCCGAGTCGTTCAGTCCCTCGAGGAAGTCCCAGAGGTTGCGCCGTGCCTGCGGGTCGAGCGCCGCGGTGGGCTCGTCGAGGAAGAGCACCTCGGGGTCGTGGACCAACGCGCACGCGATGGACAGCCGCTGCGCCTGCCCGCCCGACAGCTTCTCGACCGGGCTGTTCGCCTTGTCGGTCAGGCCGACCTGCTCCAGCAGCTCGTCGGCACGGCCGCTGGCGACGCCGTAGAGCGACGCGAACGTGACGAGCTGCTCGCGAGCCGTGAGCCGCTCGAAGAACGCGGAGGACTGCAGCTGGACGCCGATGCGCCGCTGCAGCTCGGGCTGTCGCTTCCACGGGTCGTACCCGTCGATCGCGACGGACCCGGCGTCAGGCTTGCGCAGGCCTTCGACGGTCTCGAGCGTCGTGGTCTTGCCGGCGCCGTTCGGACCGAGCAGACCGAAGAACTCCCCGGGTCTGACGTCGAAGCTGACGCCGTCGACCGCTCGCAGCGACCCGTAGGTCATGACCAGTGCGTCGACCGTGATCGCTGCGCCCATGCCCCGACCCTAGTGGCGCTCAGACCGCCGGAGCATCAGACTTTCGGCCAGCGCGGTCCGCGGCGCCGACCCGGACCCACGGCCACGTCAGCAGGGCCCAGACCACGGCGACGATGACGATCTCGAGGACCACGTACAGCGGCCACGGCCCCAGGTGGTCCAGGAGGGAGGCGTTGCGGGGCAGACGGTTCAGGTATCCGTAGTTGGAGCCGGCGACGGCGTTGTACGCGAAGACGACGACGGCCCACAGCAGGGTGAGCGCCACGGTCTGGCGGTAGGTCCGCCAGGTGGGGAGGATGCGCAGGCCGGGGACGAGCAGCAGCGCCGACCAGACGATCAGCACGTGCATGCCCCAGAACATCAGGAAGCGCGGCTCGGGGAACGCCGACGCGAGGTCGGGGGTGAGCATGCCCTGGGTCGTCAGGGTGATGCCCCACAACCAGGTGATGGTGGCCGTGAGCCGGTGGCCGGTCCAGAGCGCGTGCACCGCGACCATCCACGCGAGGTCGCACAGCTGGAAGGGCAGCGACGTGTTCGGGTCCCACTCGTCGGGGAGCAGCTGCAGCACCTGCAGCGGCACGGTCACCGCGACGACCGCGACCGCCGTCGTGCGTCGCACGACCACCTCGGCCGGCGTCGACCTGACCCGTCGACCGAGCCAGACGACCACGACGGCGCCGACCGCGAACACCGCGAGGACGGTCAGGTGCGACGCGTCGTAGGCCTCGAACCGGCGCTCGCCCGCCGCGACGATTCCTGGCATGTCCGCACGGTAGCCCAGATCGCGGCGGGATCGACTCGTCACGTGAAACCGGTGACTCGTCAGCGGGAACGAGTGACTCGTCAGCGGGAATCAGTGACTCGTCAGCGGGGATAGGATCTCGCCGTGGGTGCGGAGGCGGGGACGACCGAGGAGAGGGACCAGGGTCGGGCCGGCATCTGGTTCGGGGTCGGCGCGTACCTGTGCTGGGGCTTCTTCCCGCTCTACTGGCCGCTGCTCGACCCGGCGTCGCCGCTGGAGGTGCTGGCCCACCGCTTCGTCTGGTCGATGGTGTTCGTGCTGCTGGCGCTCGCCGTGACCGGCGGGTGGCGGCGGATGGCGGCGATCGCCCGCGACCGCCGGCTCATGGTGATCCTCACCGCAGCGGCCTGCGTCATCTCGATCAACTGGGGCACCTTCATCTACGGCGTGACCAGCGGCCACGTCGTCGAGACGTCGCTCGGCTACTTCATCAACCCGCTCGTCACGGTCCTGCTCGGCGTGTTCGTGCTCAAGGAGACCCTGCGACCCGTCCAGTGGGCGGCGGTCGCCATCGGTGCGATCGCGGTCGTCGTGCTGACGGTCGACCACGGGCGACTCCCCTGGGTCGCCCTCGCCCTGGCCGGCTCCTTCGCGGCCTACGGCTTCTTGAAGAAGAAGGCCGACCTCGGGGCGTTCGAGAGCCTCGGCATGGAGACCGCGATCCTCACCCCGGTCGCACTCGCGTACCTGGTCGTGCTGCAGACGACCGGCGAGCTGACCTTCGGGCACCACGGTCTCGACAACGCCCTGCTGCTCGTCGGGACCGGGATCGTCACGGCGATCCCCCTGCTGCTGTTCGGCGCGGCCGCCACCCGGCTGTCGCTGACCACGATCGGCCTGCTGCAGTACCTCGGCCCCTTCCTGCAGTTCGTCCTCGGCCTCACCGTGTTCGACGAGTCGATGACGCCCGCCCGCTGGGCGGGCTTCGTGCTGGTGTGGTCCGCACTGGTCGTGTTCACGGTCGACGGCGTGCTCAACCGCCGCCGGGCGCTGCGCCGTACCGGAGAGACCGCCCCGGCCGCCTGACCCGCTGCGGTGGGCGGCGCGGATCAGCCCAGACGGGTGACGACGACGTCGCAGACGTCGTCGAGGGCACGCCGGGCCGCGGTGTCGGGCAGCTTGGAGAGCACGGTGCGGGCGGCGTCGGCCTCGGACTGCACGTACGCGCGCGCCTCGTCCATGGCCGGGTGCACCCGGAGCAGCGCCAGGGCCTCGGTCACCTCGGCGTCGTCGTGCAGCGGTCGCGAGAGCAGGTCGAGCAGGCGCGCGTCGGCGGGGTCGGCGGACTCGCGGCCCAGCTTCTGCGCGATCAGCGTCGGCAGGGTGGGCACCCCCTCGCGCAGGTCGGTGCCCGGCGTCTTGCCGGAGTCGCCGGTCTCGCTCGCGATGTCGATGATGTCGTCGGCCAGCTGGAACGCCGCGCCGATCCGCTCGCCGAACTCGGTCAGCGCCTCCTCGACCTCGGTCGAGGCTCCACCCATCCGTGCACCGAAGCGCGCCGCCGTCGCGATCAGGGACCCCGTCTTGTCGGCCACGACGTCGAGGTAGTGCGTCAGCGGGTCGTCGTCCTGGCCGGGGCCCACCGTCTCCCGGATCTGGCCCCGCACCAGGCGGGTGAACGTCTGTGCCTGGATGCGGACCATGTCGGGGCCGAGGTCGGCCACCAGCTCCGACACCTTGCCGAACAGGTAGTCGCCGACCAGGACCGCGAGCGCGTTGTCCCACCGCGCGTTGGCGCTCGGGGCGCCCCGCCGCTTGTCGGCCTCGTCCATGACGTCGTCGTGGTAGAGGGTGGCCAGGTGGGTCAGCTCGACCACGACGGCCGACTGGACGACCTCGTCGCGAGCGGGGTCGCCGAAGTCGGCGGCCAGCATCGCCACCAGCGGACGGAACCGCTTGCCACCGGCGTTCAGCAGGTGGGTCGCCGCCTCGGAGATGTACGCCTCGGGCGCCCGGCAGGCCTCGAGCAGCTGCTGCTCGACGCGCTCCACCCCGGCGAGGACGCGCCGCTCCAGCGCGGGGTCGTCGAAGGGGACTCCGAGTCCGGACATTGGCTCCCCAGTTCGCTCAGTGGGCGTCTGCGCTCAGCGTACGAGAGCGCCGGCGTGCTGGGCGAGGTCGAGCAGCGGTCCCGGCACGACGCCGAGGGCCACGGTCGCGACCGCCGCGACAGCGATCACCACGGTAGTCAATCGACCCGAGACCACGACGCTCGGGCCGTCGCCGACGGGGTCGGTGAAGAACATCAGCACGATGACACGCACGTAGAAGTACGCCGCGATCGCGCTCATCAGCACGCCCACCACGACCAGCGGCCACAGCCCACCGGCCCACGCCGCGCTGAAGACGCTCCACTTGCCGATGAATCCGGCGGTCAGCGGGATGCCGGCGAACGAGAGCATGAACAGCGCGAAGGCGCCGGCGAGCCACGGTGCGGTGTGTCCGAGGCCGGCCCAGCGGGCCAGGTGCGTCGCCTCGCCGTTGCCGTCGCGGACGACGGCCACGACCGCGAACGCACCGATCGACGAGACGCCGTAGATCGCCAGGTAGACCAGGATGCTCGACACCGAGGTGACGCGGTCCGCGCCCGCGGGTCCGACGTAGGCGCCGGCGAAGCCCACCAGGATGAACCCGGCGTGGGCGATCGAGGAGTACGCGAGCATGCGCTTGGCGTCGGTCTGCGAGACCGCGACGATCGAGCCGAGGAACATGGTGATGATCGCGACGATCCAGAAGATCGGCCGCCAGTCCCACGACGCACCGCCGAAGGCCACGAAGAACACGCGCAGCAGCGCGACGAACGCGGCCGCCTTGGTGCCCGCCGCCATGAACGCGGTGACCGGGGTGGGCGCGCCCTGGTAGACGTCGGGTGTCCAGGTGTGGAACGGCACGGCGCCGACCTTGAACAGCAGGCCGACGGCGATGAGGGCCATGGCGCCCAGCAGCATCGGCTCGTCGCCGGTGCGGCTGCCCACCGCGGTCGCGACGTCGGAGAGCCGGAAGCTGCCGGCGTAGCCGTAGGCGAGCGCGATGCCGTACAGGAAGAACACCGAGCTGAACGCGCCCAGCAGGAAGTACTTGAGCGCCGCCTCCTGGCTCAGCAGGCGGCGCCGACGCGCGATGCCGCACATCAGGTACAGCGGCAGGCTCAGCACCTCGAGCGCCACGAACATCGTGAGCAGGTCGTTCGACGACGCGAACAGCATCATCCCCACCAGCGCGAAGAGCGCCAGCGGGAACACCTCGGAGTGCTCGAGGCGAGCCTTGACGGCCTCGGCCTCCGACGCCGAGCCGGGGGCGTCGGCCGCCCGGCCCGTGAACGCGCTCAGCCCGCCGTCGAGACGACGGTCGGCGAACATCAGCAGGCTCAGCAGCGCGAAGACCAGCAGGATCCCCCACGTGAACACGCCGGGACCGTCGATCGACACCGCCCCCTCGCCACCGACCTGGCCGCGACCCAGGCGCTCGGTGTCGACGACGTCGAGGTCGGTGTAGACCCAGATCGTGTCGGCGAGGGCGACGACGACCGTGGCCAGGGCCAGCACGACCTGCGCCGTGAAGCGTCCGGCGCGCGGCCAGACGGCCTCGACCACGACGCCGAGCACGGCGCCGGCGGCCACGACGAACAACGGCGCGAGCAGCGCGTACTCCAGGTCGGGGGCCGCGATGGGCGGGAGGTCCGCGGCGGGCAGACCCGCACCGAGCAGGGACAGCTGCGACATCAGTGACCTCCTTCCTCGGTGCCGGATCCTTCGGGGGCGGGCGCGTTGATCTGGGTGGGTGTCCTGGGCTCGGGGTCACCCACGCCGACGTGGCTGGCGACCGTGTCGATCGCGGGGTTGATGACGTTGAGCAGCGGCTGCGGGAAGAAGCCGAGGCCCACGATCAGCACCACCATCGGGGCCAGGGCGGCCTTCTCGCGGATCGTCAGGTCCGTGACTCCGCGGGCGTCGTCGGACAGCGGCCCGGTCATCGTGCGCTGGTACATGATGAGGATGTAGAGCGCGGCCAGGACGATGCCGACGGTCGCGATCGCTGCCGCGGGGATCGAGCGGGTGTAGGTGCCCGCCAGCACCATGAACTCCGACACGAACGGCGCCAGACCGGGCAGCGAGAGGCTCGACAGTCCGGCCACGAGCAGGAAGCCGGACATGATCGGCGCGATCTTCTGCACGCCGCCGAAGTCGTCGATGCCGGCCGAGCCGCGACGCGCGATCATCATGCCGGTCACGAGGAACAGCGCGGCCGTCGAGAGGCCGTGGTTGAACATGTACAGCGTCGAGCCGGCCATCGAGGTGGTCGTGAACGCGAAGATGCCCAGGATGATGAAGCCGAAGTGCGACACCGACGTGAACGCGACGAGCCGGCGGATGTCGTCCTGCCCGATCGCGGCGAGCGCTCCGTACACGATGCTCACGACGGCGAGCGCGATGATGACCGGTGCGGCCCAGTCGGCTGCGTCGGGGAAGATCCCGAGGCACCAGACGAGCATGCCGAACGTGCCCAGCTTGTCGAGCACGCTGACCATCATCACCGAGGTGCCGGGCGTCGCCTGGGCGGCCGCGTCGGGAAGCCAGGTGTGGAACGGCCAGAGCGGGGCCTTGATCGCGAACGCCGCCATGAAGCCGCAGAAGAGCAGCCGCTCGGTCGTGGTCGAGATGTCGAGCTGCTGCAGGTCGCTCAGCAGGAAGGACGCGTCGCCTGCCCGGGAGCTGACGACGTACAGGCCGACGACGGCAGCGAGCATCAGCAGGCCGCCGACGAGGTTGTAGACGAGGAACTTGACCGCGGCGTACGACCGGTTCGGCCCGCCGAACGAGCCGATGAGGAAGTACAGCGGGATCAAGGTCGCCTCGAACAGCACGTAGAACAAGAACGCGTCGGTCGCGGAGAACGCCGCCAGCGCCAGGCCCTCGACCACGAGCACGAGCGCCAGGTAGGTCGGCATGCGCTCGGGCCGGTCGAGCCGGTCGCCCGAGGCGGCGAGCAGGACCAGCGGCGTGAGGACCGTCGTGAGCAGCACCATCGTGAGCCCGATGCCGTTGACGCCGAGGGCGTAGTGCGCACCGAACAGCTCGATCCACTCGTGCTGGGTGGTCAGCTGGTAGCCGCCCTCGTCGAGGTCGTACCGTCCCAGCGCGACCAGCGCGATGACGAGGGGCACGAGCGACGCGGCGAGGGCGACGGCCTTCGCGGGCGAGGCCGCGGAGGGCTCGTCGGAGCGGACCCGGCCGAGCACGGCGGTCGCGACGGCTCCGACCAGCGGCGCGGCGGCGAGCAGCGTGAGGATCATGCGAGGGTCACCGCCAGGAGAGCCAGGACGACGATGAACGCGCCGCCGAAGAGGGTCGCCGCGTACGACCGGACGTGGCCGGTCTGCGGCCTGCGGAGGAACTGCGACGTGTCGCCGAGCCGGTCGGCCGTGCCCGTGACGAGGCCGTCGACACCCTTGGCGTCGAGCCAGACCAGGAACCGGGTGAGGTGCATCGTCGGCCGCACCACGACCGCGTCGTTCAGCTCGTTGCCGTACAGCTCGTGCCGGCCCGCGCGCGTGAACACCGACACGGAGGAGTCGGCGGGCGTCTCGGCCGCGACGTCGCGCCGGTAGAGCAGCACGCCGAGGGCGACACCGGACGCCGCGACCGCCGTGATGATCAGCGTCATCGCCCACACCGGGATGGCGAGATCGTGGTGCTCGGCGTGACCGACGACGGGCTCGAGCCACTCGGGGATCCAGTCGCCGATGATCAGCGCACCGCCGAGCACGGAGAGGGCGCCGAGCACGACCAGCGGGATCGTCATGACCTTCGGCGACTCGTGCGGGTGCACGTCGTCGAGCCAGCGCTGCCGGCCGAAGAACGTCATCGTCATCAGGCGGGTCATGTAGAACGCGGTGACGCCTGCACCGACCAGCGCACCGAGCCCGACCCAGAAGGAGTGGCCGAACGCGGTCTCGATGATCTTGTCCTTGGAGAAGAACCCGGCCGTGCCCGGGAAGCCGATGATCGCGAGGTAGCCCAGGCCGAACGTCGCGAACGTGATCGGCATGGCCGTGCGCAGGGCGCCGTAGTGGCGCATGTTCACGTCGTCGTTCGTGCCGTGCATGACCGAGCCGGCGCCGAGGAACATGTTGGCCTTGAAGAAGCCGTGCGTGATGAGGTGGAAGATCGCGAACGCGTAGCCCGCGGGACCGAGCCCGGCCGCGAGCATCATGTAGCCGATCTGGCTCATCGTGGAGCCGGCCAGCGCCTTCTTGATGTCGTCCTTCGTGCAGCCGATCCAGGCGCCGGCGAGCAGGGTGACGAGGCCGACCACGATCACGGCGGTGCGAGCCGCCTCGCTCGCGTCGTAGATGCCCGCGGACCGGACGACCAGGTAGACCCCGGCCGTGACCATCGTCGCGGCGTGGATGAGTGCCGAGACCGGCGTCGGGCCCTCCATCGCGTCGAGCAGC
>JALRKU010000017.1 GCA_023254755.1 Aeromicrobium sp.
GGCACGCTGGTCGTCCCGCCGAACGGCACCTACGGCGCCGAGGCGAAAGGCTCGGTGGCGATCGACACCAGCACCACCGGCACTTTCGTGCCTGAGTTCGCCTTCACCCAAGCGACCTACGCCGCGGTCGGCACCTGCCCGCCGACGGTGCGCGACAGCTCGATCCGACGCGGCACCTTGACCTCAGAGCCGGAGAGGCGGGTCACGGTCCAGTCGCCGTCGGCGCTCAGCGCGATGCGGGTGCGTTCCGGGTCCGAGCTGCGCATCGCGCGCGCCTCGGTCTCGTTCGCGACCGTGAATGTCAGGTCCTGCTCCAGGAAGACCGAGGCCATCAGCGGTCGGGTGTTGTCGAGCATCGCGCCGTCGTCGGCGTAGCGACGCACACCGACCCGCGCGCGGACCTCGTCCTCGTAGCGGTCGGCCAGGTCGGCCTCGTCGACCTTCTCCTGCGTCGCGGTGTCGAACCAGCCACCGGCGGTGGAGTCCCAGGCCACGAGACCGGTGAGCCACGCGAGCTCGAGCACGCCGGCCGCGGACAGCCGGTCGTCGACCTCGATCTCGAAGCGGGTGCGCGACGAGCCGTACGGACCGAGCTCACCCGCGCCGACGACGACCACGAGGTCCTCGGGCGACGACGGGACGTCGGACCACTCCGGCACGTCGACCCGGTCCAGCTGGGCGGGTGACGACGGCAGGGCGGCGAGCGTGGCCGGACCGTCGACGTCGTCGGTCGGCGTCACCTCGACCCCTGCGGCGAGCGCGCGCAGGTCGAGGTCGGCCTCGCCCAGACCGCCCGTGAAGTCGGCCGTCAGCGGCGCGTCGGCCGCGGAGCGACGGGCCTGCGGCGTGCAGAGCGTCACGAGCGCGGCAGCCATGTCCTCGGGCGACCAGGTGCGGACGCCCGCGGCCTCGACGGCCTGGACGAGCGGGTCGTTGCCACCCATCAGTCCGGTGCCGCGGACCCAGCCGATGATGGCGTGCGCCAAGGTGACGCGGTCGGCCCAGGTGCGCTCGGCCGTCCACTTGGTGACGAAGGCGTCGAGGGCGGCCTTGGCCTCGCCGTAGGCGCCGTCGCCACCGAACATGCCGCGGTTCGGAGACCCGGGCAGCACGACGTGCAGCGTCGCCGCGAGATCGCGGTCGCGCACCGTGGCGGCGAGTGCGCCGACGAGCCGCTCGACCGACCAGAGCAGGATGCGCATCTCGACCTCGGCGCGGCTGCCCGCGTCGACCGCGTCGCCCATGACGCGGCCGGCCGCGAAGGGGAACAGCAGCGTCGGGGTGAGCGACGGCTTGACGATGGTCGTCGTGCCCGCCTTGGTCTCGGTCTGCTCCGAGCGCAGCCACTCGGCGAGCGCGTCGACGTCGGTGAACGACGCCAGGTTGGCCGGGACCACCCACAGAGCGGCACCGGGCACCGCGCTGCGGCGATAGAGGTCCTTGAAGAACGCCAGCCGCGCGGAGTCCAGCGACGACGTGGTCGCGACGACCGTCGCGCCACCGGCGAGCAGCTCGCCCACCACGCCGGCGGCGATCGAGCCGCGGCTGGCACCCGTCACGACCGCGACGTCCGTCGCGTACGGGGTCTCGATCGGACTGACGGCCTCGTCGGCGACCTCGCTGAGCCGGGCGGCGAGGGCCGCGTCGTCGACGTGCGCCGCGTACCAGCGGGCATGGGCGGCGACGACCTCACCGGTGCCCACGAACGACGAGGCGACGTCGCCGCCGGCGGCCAGCCGCGCGACGTCCTCGCGGGCGCTCGCCCAGCGATCGTCGAGCACGACGGCCCGGAGCGCGTCGAAGACGGGCGCCGTCTGCTTGACCCAGTCGGCACCGAGCTCGGCCTCGACGCGCGCGACGACAGCGGCGTCGGCGTCGTCGGCGTCGACGAGATCGTCCGTGGCCGAGATCCCGAGACGGTCGAGCACGACGCGGGCCGAGTCGGCCAGGGCGTCGGTGATCGAGGCCGTGTACTCCTCGAGCGCCGCGGCGTCGATCGTGGCCTCTCCCCCGCCGGCCGCGGCGGGCAGGTCGACCACGACACCGTGGCGCGCGGCGACGGCCTGCACCGAGGCGTCGACGGCGGCGTCGACGTCGGCTGCCGACGCGATGGCGAGGTCGCCGAAGGCCCCGCCGCGGACGCTGGCGCCCTCACGCGTGGCCATCGCGAGCTCGACGACGACGTGCTGGGCCCAGCCGGGACCGAGCTGCCACGTGCCGGTCACGCGGTCGACGATCGACGCCTGCTTGCGGCCCGTCGGACCCAGCACCTTCTTGAGGTGATCGCCGACGGCCTCGGACAGCACGGGGCCGAGCGGCTTGTAGCCGCGGGCCAGGCCGTCGACCTGGGCCGACAGCGTGGGCACGTCGGCCTCGGCGGCACCGTCGATGGCACCGAGTCCGAGCTCGCCGCCCAGGTCCACCAGCAGCTGGTTGCGTCGCGACGACGCACCGTCGCAGAGGGACTCGATCGAGTCCGCGGCGCCGATCTGGTCCAGGCGCAGCTTGGTCCACCACGCGATGAGCGTCCGGGTGGCAGCCGCAGCACCGAAGGCCAGGTCCGCGGGGCGCGGTCCGCCGGACGAGGTCGGCGCGGTCGGAGCGACGGCGGGGGCCGCAGACGTCTCTGCGACAGCGGCCGGCTTTTCGGCGATCTCGTCGTCGACCACGACGTCCTCGTCGGTCGCGAACACCGCCGCGGCGTCGCGCTCGACGTTGAGCACCTGCACGGCGCGGCCGGTCCGGCCGGGCAGCTTGAGCGTCGACGACGCCAGGTTCGCGACGGTGGGCGCCTGGCCCACGCCGACCTCGACGAAGCGCTCGACGCCGAGCCCACCCGCCTCGACCGGGGCGAACATCAGGTCCTGCGTCTCGATCCAGCGCACCGGGCTGGCGAACTGCCAGGCCAGCAGCTCGACGAGCAGCGTGCGGCACAGCGCCTGGGGGCGGGCGGTCCACGCGTCGACGTCGGCGAGGACGGCGTCGAGAGGCGAGGGGCCGACCAGGTCGGCGACCTCCTGGATGAAGTCCTCCGCGAGCGAGAACGGCCGCGGCACGAGGTTCGGCACGTAGCGGCCCTCGAGGATCGACGGGTCGATCTCGGCCGGCAGCAGCTCCTCCAGGCGGGCGCGGAAGTCGGGCACGCCACCGTGCAGCACGCGCGAGTGGAACGGCACGTCGATGCCCGGCACCAGGATGAACGCGGCCTTGCCGCCGAACCGCTCCCGACGCTCGGCGATGTCGGCCTCGAGCACCTCCAAGCCCTTCACCGTGCCGGCGATCGCATACTGCGAGCCGCGCAGGTGGTAGTTGACGATCTGCAGGAACTCGCCGCTGCGCTCGGCCCCGCCGTCGA
>JALRKU010000082.1 GCA_023254755.1 Aeromicrobium sp.
CGACCAGGCGCAGCAGGTGCGCCTCGGCCTCGGCCTTGGTGGCCGCCGTGACCGGCACGTGGTGGAACGGCACGTCGTACTGCTCGGCGAGGCGCTGCAGCGCCGTGTGGTTGGAGACGACCGCCGGCACCTCGATCGGCAGCGACCCGGTGCTCTGTCGGAACAACAGGTCGTTGAGGCAGTGCGCCTCGGTCGAGACCATCACCAGGGTCCGGGCTGGTCGCTCGGCGACGACGAGCTGGTGGTCCATCGCGTGGGCCTGCGCGACGGGGGTGAAGCCGTCGCGCAGGCCGTCGAGCTCGGCGTCCGGGACCTCGAAGTGGACCCGGAGGAAGAACTCGTCGTCGGAGGTGTCGGTGAACTGCTGGCTGTCGAGGATGTTGCCGCCGGACTCGGCGATCCACCGCGTGACGGCGTAGACCAGCCCGGGGGCGTCAGGGCACGACAGGGTCAGGACGTAGGACACCGCGACATCGTACGGAGGTGCTGGACCTCAGCGCCGTGCGCCGTGACCCTCGTGCGTCGGCTTCTCGAAGAACAGCACGAGCACCACGCCGACCACGAACGCGGCGACCGGGAGCCAGTAGGCCTCGGACATCGCGGTCGAGAACCGCTCGGCGACCTGGTGCGGCATCGATCCGCCGCCCGCCTGCTGGAAGGAGTCCGCGTCGCCCGCCAGGCCGTTGGCCGCGAGGCGGGAGCCGATGAGCGCCGCGACGGCCGCGCTGCCCAGGGCGGCGGCGACCTGACGGGTCGTGTTGTAGACGCCCGCGCCCGCCCCGGCCGACGACAGCGGCAGGTTGCGGGTGGCGGTGGCGCTGAGGGGCGCCCACAGGCAGGCGTTCGAGACGCCGAACAGCGCCATCGGGAGCAGCAGCTGCCACGCCGGGGTGTCGGGGTCGATCAGCGCCGCGCTCCACGCCATGGCGACCGCGGCGGTGCCGAAGCCGACCAGGGTGATGGTGCGCGGGTGGGCGCGGTCGACCAGCTGGCCGACGAACGGCGACAGCACCATGAGGACGACGGCCATCGGCGTCATGAACAGCGCCGCCTCCGTCGGGCTGTAGCCACGGGCGCCTTGCGCGAAGAACATGAACGGCAGGCTCATCGCGGTGATCGCCATCGACACCAGCGCGATGCCGGCGTTGCCGATCGCGAAGTTGCGGTCGCGGAACAGCCCCAGGGGCACGAGGGGTTCGCGACGGATGCGGCTCTGCCACGCGATGAACAGCGCTAGCACGAGGACGCCGCCCGCGATCATGCCCCAGATGCGAGCGTCCCAGTCGTAGCGCTCGCCCTCCTGGATGCCGAAGACGAGCAGGAACATGCCGGCGGCGCTGAGGGCGACGCCCAGCCAGTCGAAGCTGTGCGAGTGCGTCGTGAGGGTGGGCACGAGGCGCACCGCGAGCACGAAGCCGACGATGCCGACCGGGACGTTGATGAAGAAGATCCACTCCCAGCCGAGCGCGTCGGTCAGCAGGCCGCCCAGGATGGGGCCGACCAGGGTGGCGACGCCGGCCGTGGCGCCCCACAGCGCCATCGCGCTGCCGCGCTTGGCGGGCGGGAACGTGCGGGTGATGACCGCCATGGTCTGCGGCGTGAGCAGCGACGCGCCGATGCCCTGCACGACGCGGGCGGCGATGAGTCCCTCGATCGAGTCGGTCAGGCCGCACCACAGCGCCGCGAGCGTGAAGATCGTCAGGCCGAGCAGGTACACGTTCTTGGGACCGAACCGGTCGCCGAGGCGGCCGGTGATGAGCAGC
>JALRKU010000099.1 GCA_023254755.1 Aeromicrobium sp.
GTTCTTCACGGCCTGCGTGTCGAGCGCGCCGCGGATGACCTTGTAGCGAACACCGGGCAGGTCCTTCACACGACCGCCGCGGACGAGCACGATCGAGTGCTCCTGCAGGTTGTGACCCTCACCGGGGATGTAGGCCGTGACCTCGGTGCCGCTGGACAGGCGGACACGGGCGACCTTTCGCAGTGCGGAGTTCGGCTTCTTGGGGGTGGTGGTGTACACGCGGGTGCAGACACCACGACGCTGAGGGGACCCCTTGAGCGCGGGGGTGTTGGTCTTGACCACCTTGCTCTGGCGGCCCTTGCGAACCAACTGGTTGATAGTGGGCACTACGACATCCTTCTTCTTGACCGGTGACGGTCTCGATCTGCGATGCACTCGCCGTCGAACTGCGGGGCAGAGATGATCCGGACGCTGGGACGACAGGATGTGTGCATCGGGTCTGGAACACCCAGACACGGCTTCTCAGTCTACCGGGTGCCCCGGGGCCGGTCAAAATGCAGGGAGGCCCGGAATCCAGGCGGGAACCGCCTCCGCCGCGTCACGGGACGGTGGGCCCCTCGAGCACGGCGCGCCCCTCGGGGGAGTCGAAGGACAGGCGCGTGTCGGGCAGGCGTCCCCACAGGGCCAGGTACAGCTCTCCGGCGGTGCCTCGCACCGTGGTGTCGGCCTCGCCGTCGACGTGCACGAGCACGGGGGGACCGGTGGGAGTGCTGCTCGGCGCGACGATCCACGACTCGGGCCGGTCGATGGGGTCGAGGCGGACCCGGGCCCGCACGTCCGGACGCTGGCCTCGAGCGGTCATGCGGGGGAAGAACACGCCGATGACCTCCTCGACGCCGTCGGCCGCGACGTCGCCGGTGACGCCCCACTCGGGCTCGAACCGCCCCAGCGCCTGGGCCGCGTCGACGGCGTGGACCGTGGCCTCGTGCAGCTGCCGACGCGCCCAGAACGCCGCGGTCTCGCGCAGGCGGGCGAAGTTGGGCACCGGCTCGTCGGGGTCGACCGCGTCGAGCGCCGTCAGCAGCGCCGCGGCGCACCCGGAGTACCACTCGGCGAGCGGGACCCGGATGAGCGGCGTCGGCTCGACCGCCTGCCGCTGCCCGCTGAGCAGTGTGGCGGCGGCCCACCGGTGGATCGCACCGACGTGGACGACGAGGTCGGTGGTGGTCCAGCCCGGGCACGACGGCACCGGCTCGTCGCCGACGGAGACGTCGGCCAGCTCGACGAACCGCGTGACGGCTGCCTCGAGCTCGGCGAGGGTGCGGGCGTGGTCCAGCGTCATGAGCGCTCCAGCCGATCGGGAGTGGGAGTGGTCTAGGGCCGTGCCCTGGCCACCAGGAGCTCGGCCAGGTGGACCGCCTCCACCCCCTCCAGGTCGCGCAGCTGCGTGCGACAGGAGAAGCCGTCCGCGACGATTCTCGCACCTTCGGGCGCTTCGCGGACCGCAGGAAGCAGCTGCTGCTCGGCCACCGAGACCGACACCTCGTAGTGCCCCTTCTCGACGCCGAAGTTGCCGGCGAGGCCGCAGCAGCCACCCAGGCGCTGGACGGCGGCGCCGGTGGCGTGCATGACGGCCAGATCCGCGTCGAAGCCGACGACCGACGCCTGGTGGCAGTGGGGCTGCACGACGAGGTGCTGACCCGTGAGGTCGGGGGCGGTCCAGTCGGGGGTCCGCTGCAGGAGCTCGGAGAGGGTCAGGACCCCGGCGGCGACCTCGACCGCCTTCTGCCGCAGCTCCGCCACGCCGTGCAGCAGCTCCACGGCGTCGGTGCGCAGCACGGCGGTGCACGACGGCTCGACGCCGACGATCGGGATCCCTTCGGCCGCGTACGGGTGGAGCCGGTCGACCGCCCGTCCGACGAGCCGGCGGGCGGCGTCGAGCTGGCCCGTCGTGATCCACGTCAGGCCGCAGCAGGCCGACCGGTCGAGCGTCTCGACCTCGTACCCCGCGTCCTCGAGGACCTGCACGGTGGCCTGCCCGGCCGAGGTCGTGAAGTACTCGGTGAACGAGTCGGCCCACAGCAGCACCCGGCCGTTCCGCGCCGCCCCCACGGGACGAGCGCGGCGCCGGGCCCAGCGCCCGAAGGCTCCCGTGCGCAGGCCCCCCTGGGCGAACAGGGGAAGGCTGCGGCGCTGGTCGACGCCGGCGGACCAGCGCGCGAGGTGCTTGAGGCCCGGCACGGTCATCATCAGGTTGGCCAGGAACGCGACGGGCGAGGCGAGGCGCGCCCAGAACGGGAGTCGCCCCAGCACGTAGTGGCTGCGCGGCCGGAGCCGACCCCGGTAGGTGTGGTGGAGGACCTCGGACTTGTAGGTGGCCATGTCGATGCCGGTGGGGCAGTCGCTGGCGCAGCCCTTGCACGACAGGCACAGGTCGAGCGCCTCGTGCACCTCGGGAGCCCGCCAGCCGCCCGTGACGAAGCGGCCGTCGACCATCTCCTGCAGCACGCGAGCGCGACCGCGCGTGCTGTCCTTCTCGTCTTGGGTGGCCTGGTACGACGGGCACATCACCTGGCCCCCGACGGGCGACGTGACGACGCACTTGCCGACACCCGTGCAGCGGTGCACCGCGGCACCGAACGAGCCGCCGCCCGCGTCCGGGTCGACGACGTCGTGCAGGAGGGCGAGCCCGCCGGGTCGTCGGGTCGGCATGCCGTCGATCCAGGTGCGGTGCTGGCCCCTCAGGTCGTCGTCGATCGCGCGGGGGCGCACGAGGACGCCGGGGTTCAGCAGGTCCTCCGGGTCGAGCACGTGCTTGACCTGCTCGAACAGCGAGATCGCGTCGGGCGAGTACATCAGCGGCAGCAGCTCGGACCGGGCCCGACCGTCGCCGTGCTCGCCGGAGAAGGAGCCGCCGTGGGAGGCCGCGGTGCGGGCGGCGGCGAAGATGAAGTCGCGGTAGACGCCGCGTCCCTGCCCCTCGTCGATCGGCACGTCGATCCGCACGTGGACGCACCCGTCGCCGAAGTGGCCATAGGTCTCGCCGTGGAGGCCGTGCTCGACCAGGAGCGCGTCGAAGTCGCGCAGGTAGTCGCCGAGGACGGCCGGCGGGACGGCGGCGTCCTCCCATCCCGAGAGCGCGGGGCGGTCCCACATGCGTGACGCCAGGCCCGCACCCTCCTCGCGGATCCGCCACAGCCGGGTCTGCTCGGCAGGGTCGACCACGTGACGGTGACCGAGCGCGGAGCTGGCGGCCACCACCTGGTCACCCAGGGCCGCGACCTCGCCGAGGTCGTCTCCGCCCAGCTCGACCATCAAGAAGCCGTCGCCTCGGGGGTACTCGGGCACGGCGGCCGAGCCCTGCGCGGCGCGGAACACGTCGATGACGCGGGTGCCGAGGCCCTCGCACGCGACGGGCCCGAACGGGAGCATCGTCGGCACGTCGTCGGCGGCGTCGGCCATCGTCGGGTAGCCGAGCAGGACGAGGTGGATGTGGCGCGGGGCCACCCGCAGGTCGACGGTCGCCTCGAGGGTCGTGGCGAGGGTGCCCTCCGTGCCGGCCAGGAACGAGCCGACGTCGAAGCCGCGCTCGGGCAGCAGGTGCTCGAGGCTGTAGCCCGACACCTGACGGCCGAAGCGGCCGAGCTCGGTGCGGATCGTGCCCAGCCCGGTGCCGACCACGCCGCGCAGCGCCTCGAGGGTGGGTGACGCGGGGGTCGCGAGACCCTTGCCGACGGTCAGCCGCTCCCCCGACGCGAGCACGACGTCGAGCGCCGCGACGTTGTCGGACGCCCTGCCGTAGCCGAGCGCGCGGTTGCCGCACGCGTTGTTGCCGATGATGCCGCCGATCGTGGCCCGGGTGTGCGTCGACGGATCGGGCCCGTACCGCAGGCCGTGCCGCGCGGCCACCTTCTGCAGGTCGGCGTGGACCGTTCCGGGCTGCACCGTCGCGGTGCGCGCATCGGGGTCGACCGAGAGCACCCGGCCCAGGTGACGACGCACGTCCATCACGACGCCGGTGCCGATCGAGTTCCCGGCGATCGAGGTGCCGGCTCCGCGAGACGTCAGCGGGACACCGGTGCGTCGGCACGCGTCGACCACGGCGAGGACCTCGTCGACGTCCCGCGGCCGGACGACGACCTGCGGCACGACCCGGTACAGCGACGCGTCGGTGCTGTACAGCGCTCGGGTCGTCGTGGAGTCGTCGACGTCGGCCAGACCTGCTGCTCGCAGCTCGGCGACGACGTCCTGCG
>JALRKU010000105.1 GCA_023254755.1 Aeromicrobium sp.
CGACCTGCGGCACGAGAGTGGCCCGTTCGACGTGGTGGGCGACGTGCACGGCTGCCGCGACGAGCTCGAGCAGCTGCTGGTCCGCCTCGGCTACGAGCTCGACCGCGACGACGACGGTCGCCCCGACGACGCCACCCACCCGCAGGGACGACGCGCCGTGTTCGTCGGCGACCTCGTCGACCGCGGACCCGACTCGCCCGGTGTGCTCCGACTCGTCATGGGCATGGTGCGGGCCGGGCACGCGTTCTGCGTCGCCGGCAACCACGAGGCCAAGCTCGGCCGATCGTTGAGCGGTCGCAAGGTGTCGGTGAGCCACGGGCTCGAGACCACCCTCGAGCAGCTCGAGCGCGAGTCCGACGACTTCCGCGCGTCCGTCGCCCGTTTCGTCGACGGGCTGATCGCGCACTACGTGCTCGACGAGGGACGACTCGTCGTGGCGCACGCAGGGCTCAAGGAGAGCTACCACGGTCGGGCGTCGGGACGCGTGCGCTCCTTCGCGCTCTACGGCGACACGAGCGGCGAGACCGACGAGTTCGGGCTGCCGGTCCGCTACCCCTGGGCCGAGGACTACCGCGGTCGTGCCACGGTGCTCTACGGCCACACCCCCACGCCGACGCCGGAGTGGGTCAACAACACGATGTGCCTCGACACCGGGTGCGTCTTCGGCGGCTCACTCACGGCGCTGCGCTACCCGGAGCGCGAGGTGGTGCAGGTCGAGGCCGCCGCGACGTACTACGAGCCGATCCGTCCCCTCGTCGCCCCGGGACGCGACCCCCAGACCCTGCGGCTCGACGACGTGCTCGGACCGCGGGTCGTCGAGACCCAGCACATGGGCCGGGTCTCGCTGCGCGAGGAGAATGCGGCCGGGGCGCTCGAGGTCATGAGCCGCTTCGCAATCGATCCCGCGCGGCTGGCTACCTGCCGCCGACGATGTCGCCGAGCGACACCTCGACCTTCGACGACCACCTGGAGCACCCCACGGAGGCGTTCGGTCATTACGCCCGGACCGGGGCAGCGCGGGTCGTCTGCGAGGAGAAGCACATGGGCTCGCGCGCCGTGCTCGTCGTGGACCGCGACGGTGGCGGCGTCGTGCACACGCGCACGGGTCGGGCATTCTTCGACGGCGACCTCCAGTCCGAGCTGCTGACGCGCGTGAGCGGCGCGATCGGACGGGCCGGCCTGTGGGACGAGCTGGGCACGACGTCGCGCGTGCTGGACGCCGAGATCCTGCCGTGGTCGGCCAAGGCGGGTGACCTGCTGCGACGGCAGTACGCGGCCGTCGGCGCGGCCGCGCGCACGTCGCTCGCCGCCGCCACGGACGTGCTCGCGACCGCAGCGGCACGAGGTCTCGACGTGGGCGAGCTCGCGGACCGCACCGCACGGCGCCGGTCCGATGCGCACGACTACACCGCCGCCTACCGCCGCTACCTCTGGGAGACCGACGGTCTCCGCGGCGTCGAGCTCGCGCCGTTCCAGCTGCTCGCCACCGACACGGAGACCTTCGAGACGCGCGACCACCTGTGGCACCTCGGCGTCGCCGACCGCCTGGTCGAGGCTGATCCCGAGCTGTTCCGCGCCACGCGACGACTCGTCGTCGACCCGCACGACGAGACCTCGGTCCGGGCCGGTGTCGACTGGTGGACCGAGCTCACGGGCGCTGGCGGCGAGGGCATGGTGGTCAAGCCGCTCGACAACCTGGTGCGCGGACGCAAGGGACTGCTGCAGCCTGGCGTCAAGGTGCGCGGGCGTGAGTACCTGCGGATCATCTACGGTCCCGAGTACACCGAGCCCGACAACCTCGCGCGCCTGCGCAGCCGCAATCTCGGCCACAAGCGGTCGCTCGCGCTGCGCGAGTACGCCCTCGGGCTCGAGGCGCTGCGCCGCCACGTCGCGGGCGAGCCGACGTGGCGCGTGCACGAGTGCGTGTTCGCCGTGCTCGCGATGGAGTCCGAGCCCGTCGACCCGAGGCTCTAGGTCTACGCTCGCGGCAACGGGGTCA
>JALRKU010000148.1 GCA_023254755.1 Aeromicrobium sp.
TCTTCGGCGCCGCGCGCAACGTCGAGGACGGCGGTTCGCTGACGATCCTCGCCACCGCGACGGTCGGTTCGGGTTCGCAGGCCGATGAGGCGATCGTCGAGGAGCTGGAGGGCACCAGCAACTGGGAGCTGCGCCTGCGCCGCGACCTGGCTGCGCGCGGCCTCGCTCCGGCCGTCGACGTCGCCGCGTCGGGCACGCGCCGGGCCGAGCTGCTGCTCGACCCGCAGGAGACGGAGGCCGTCGCGCGGCTGCGGCAGACGCTCGCCGACGTCGACGCGCGGCAGGCGCTCGAGCAGCTGCTCGAGCGGGTCGAGAAGACCCAGTCCAACGCCGAGCTGCTCCTGAAGGGCTGACCGGGTTCGGCGCCTCTACGCTGGCGCCATGACCACTGCTGGGATCGTCGCGGCCGTCGAGGCCGCGGCGATCCTCGCGTTGGTGGCCCTGTGGTGGCGCGCCGAGCGTCGCCGGGTCGAGCTGCAGGAGCAGGTCTTCGACCTGGAGCGTCGCAGCCTGCGGGTGCCGAGGGGGATCACCGCCGAGAGCGCCGTGCGGAACGTGTGGGAGGTAGCCACGGCGGTCCGCGACAAGGGACTCGGTGGCGCGTTCCGCGCCTCGATCGGCGACCTGGTCCGCTGGGCCGAGGTCGAGCGGCCCGAGCTGGCCGACCTGGCCGGTGACGACGGCTGCGTCGCCATCTGGTTCTGCGACATCGTCGGGTCGACCGAGCTGAACGAGCGGCTGGGCGACCGACGGTTCGTGCGGTTCCTCGCGCACCACGACGCGCTGGTCGCCCGCCACGTGGCCCGGCACGACGGGCGGGTCGTCAAGAACCAGGGCGACGGCTACCTGGTGGCGTTCGCCACCGCCGAGGCGGCGGTGCGGTGCGCGATCGCGGTCCAGCGGGCGATCCGCAGGGATCGTCGCAGCCAGCCGTGGATCCGCATCGGCATCCACCACGGGCGTGTCGTGACCAAGGACGACGACATCTTCGGGCGCAACGTCGCACTCGCCGCACGGGTGCAGACGATCGCCGACCCCGGCACGATCATGGTGAGCGAGGCGGTCCTGGCTGCCGTCGCCGACGTTCCCGACCTGGTCGAGCGCGTCGAGGAGCCGTTCGTGGTCGAGCTGAAGGGGATCCGCGGCGAGCAGGTCGTCGCCGAGGTCCGCTGGCGCTGACTCGCCGTGCCGCGGCTGTGCCGGCGCACTAGCCTGGCGCCATGACCACTGCGCACGACTTCTCCGCCACCGACATCTCGGGAGTCGAGCGCCAGCTCGCCGACTACCGCGGCAAGGTGCTGCTCATCGTCAACACCGCCACGGCGTGCGGGTTCACCCCGCAGCTGAAGGGCCTGGAGGAGCTGTACAAGACCTACGTCGACCGCGGCCTCGTCATCCTGGGCTTCCCGTGCGATCAGTTCGGCCACCAGAACCCCGAGGACGCGGAGGGCACGGCCGACTTCTGCGAGCGCAACTACGGCGTCACGTTCCAGCTGTTCGACAAGATCGACGTCAACGGCGACGACGCCCACCCGCTGTACCAGTGGCTGAAGAAGGAGAAGGGCGGCATCGGCCCCAGCGCGATCAAGTGGAACTTCACCAAGTTCCTGGTCGACGCCGACGGGGCGGTCGTCAAGCGCTTCGGGTCCACCACCAAGCCCGAGTCCATCGCGAAGGACATCGAGAAGCTCCTTCCCGCCTGATCCCCCGTGGGTCCCGTGGGGGACGGAACGTCCGACATCCAGCCGCCTTCCGACCTCGAGGTCGTCCCGGCGACCTGACCGTCGGACGCTGGCTGGATGTCAAAGATCCTGTCGGCCCACCGTCCCCAGCCGGGACGGCCGCGGTGGACGTCCACCGTCGTTCGTCCCTCCTCGGCCACGGGACCGGGACCCGGTCCAGGGAATGAACGGGGCGCCGATTTCCTTGAAGCAGGTGGCGGCTGGCACAATGAACGGTCGCAGTACCACCAGCAATCTTCGTCCGGTCTGGTTCACCGCCTCGCGTCGTGCGGGGAGGACCCAGACCACCTGAGAGGACACCCATGAAGAAGGACATCCACCCCGCGTACGCGGAGACCACGGTCACCTGCACGTGCGGCAACACGTTCACCACGCGCAGCACCGCCGAGAGCGGTGCGATCCGCGCCGACGTGTGCTCGGCCTGCCACCCGTTCTACACGGGCAAGCAGAAGATCCTCGACACCGGCGGACGCGTCGCCCGGTTCGAGAAGCGGTACGCCAACCGCGGCAAGTAGCTCTCGCGCAGCGCCGGCTCCG
>JALRKU010000251.1 GCA_023254755.1 Aeromicrobium sp.
ATCGACTGGGTCTGGATGCCGCCGTGGGGCCCCGACAAGATCACCGACGACGGTCGCGAGATGCTGCGCGCCCTCGGCTTCAACATCGGCTGAACCCAGCCGCGCTCACTGCTGCGGTGACGCCGCGAGTCGCAGGAGCAGGTCGGCCAGCCTCGTGCTGGCCTGGTACTCGGCGCCGCCGCCGGAACCGTCGAGGAGCCACGCGCTGTGGCAGCCGTACGTCTCGACGAGGAATCGCTGCTCGGTGTCTCCACGGAGCACCACCTCCACGGTCGGGCCGAGGTCCGACCGACACGGTCGGTCGTGCCTGGCGACGAACGGCATCGACCCGAGGCGACGGACGATTCGGGTGCGGTCGCCTCGATCGGCGACGTCCTGCACGACCACGAGTCGTCCGCTGACGGTGTCGTAGAGGCAGATCACGACGGCCCTGACGCGCGCCGGCACGACCGGCGTGTCACTGCCGCTCACCAGGTCGGGAGTGGCGAAGCGATCCGCGCACGGCCGATTCGGGGCGGGTGACGTCGCGGCGGTCGACGGCGGTGTCTGCTCTGTGTCGGCCGACGACGAATCGTCTCTCCGAGTCGTCAGCCCGAGCGGCTGAGCTGGGACGGTGGCGACGAGCGGTACTCGTGACCGGTGGGCGTCCGCCACACCACGGCGCTGCCGTCGGTGGTGGTCGACCAGCCCGGCAGGTGCTTGATGGTGTGGCTGCGGACGCACAACCCCTGGCCTCCGGCAGCGGTGGTCGGTCCGCCGCGCGCGTGGTCGGTGACGTGGTCGAGGTGCCGGGTGCGGCAGTCGCAGCCGGGACGACGGCACCGGCGGTCGCGGGTAGCGAGGAATCCGCCGAGTGGTCCGTCGAAGCGCCGGCGTCGAGGGTCGCGAGCCACCAGCGATCCGTCGACCGGGTCGACGAGCAGGCGCCGCACGCTGGCACTGGTGGCTCGGGCGAGGACCTCGTCGGCCACGTCGGGAGCGATGGGCCCATGACCCACCAGCTCGGCGGGGCGCGAGTCGCCACCGACGACGGTGGCGGCGTCCATGACGATCTGCAGCTCGACGGCGACCTGGTCGGCGTGCGCGAGACCCGTGACCCGCTCGACGAGCGTCTGTACCATGATCTGCCCGCGAGTGCGCTCGTCGCCGGCCGCGCACTGGGCGACGGCGTGACGATCGAGCGCCTCGTGCGCCGCGGTGATCTGCTCGGCGGAGCCTCGCGCGTAGAGGACCGCGACACCGTCGCGCTCGGCGTACGTGGAGACGTAGGAGTCGGAGCGGGCCCGCTCGGCCCGTTCACGGGCGGCCTCGGCGTCGATCTCGAGCACCACCGAGCGGGCGAGATCGGCCGCCTTGCGCGCGGTCAGACCCACGACTCGGCGTGCTATCTCGGCGTCGGCGACCTCGAGGTCCGCCGGATCGAGGGCCTCGGTCTCGCGGGCCACCGCGCGGAACACGGGTTCGGCGACAGCGCCCTCGCGGAGCAGCGCTCCGGTCCGGGGGAGCGTGGTCAGCGCGAAGGCCGCCGCGAGCTGGCGTCCGGCGGCGTCGGCGCCGATCGTGCGCGCCAGCGACACCTGGCCGACCACCGACAGCGCGTTGTCGCCCGTCGTCAGGTGGGGCCCCGACTGTGCCTCGTGGAGCGCCGCGATCTGCACCAGCTGCTCGGCCTGCGCCGCGGCGACCAGTCGGTCCAGCGCCTGGATCGCGTCGACCCGCAGCGCGCCGAGGGGCTCGGCGTCGAGGTCGGCCGTGCGCACCGCGTGCAGCAGATCGGCGACATCGACTCCTTCGAACATGTGTTCTATCGTACTCTTCGTGGTGGGCGATATCAAACGCAGTTCCAGTCAATTGTGAACGCCGGGCCCCGCGGATCAGGACGATGAGGGCGTGCTGACCATCGATGCTCGCGACTCATCGGAGGTCCTGTCGCCCCTCGGTCTGTCGGGACCGGAGCAGGCGATGATCTACGGGCTCGTCGCGATCACCCTGGCCGGCGTGCTGGTCGCGCTCCGCGTCGTGCAGTGCGATCCGAAGGCCCCGACGTCGTGGGTCGTCCTCGCTGTGGCGGTGCTGCTGGGTCCCGCCGGTGCCCTGGCGACGCTGCTGGGTGTGGCGCTGTTCCCGTCGCTGGTGCGCAGGCCTGCGAGCTGACCGGCGTCAGTCGCCGTCGAACCCGTCGTCGTCGGACCAGGTGACCACCTGGTCGGGGTAGACGTCGTTGACGAAGCGGACGCTGCCGTCGGCGTCGACCTCGGGGGAGGACGAGAACTCGAGGATCTCGTTCGAGCGGTCCCACGACGTCAGGTCCGCGCTGACGATCGCGACTCCCTGGTCGGGCGCCTGCTGCCGGAAGGCGTCGGTGGCGTAGCACCCGAGCGCGATCGCGACGGTCGTGCCGTTGGTCGCGGCGCCGAGGTTGAGGCACCCGGCACCGGACTCGAAGATCCGGACCGGTTCGCTCCAGTCGTCGCCGACCGTGTGCTGCACGTAGACGTCGGTGATCGCGCCGGGGTCGATCCACGCGACGACGGTGGTGCCGTCGTCGAGCGTGAGCTCGGTGATCCCGTCGTCACGTCCTGGACTGGTGTCGCTGCCCTCCGCGGGGTACTCGGCCACGGTGGGCGCCACCCGACCCTCCGCGGCGATCGGCACGGGCCCCTCGGACTCCGACCCCTGACCGCATCCGGCGAGAGCGAGGGCGATCAGGGTGCTCAGGGCGATGTTCCGCATCGCTCCACGCTAACGCGGCGACCCGGTGGTGTGACCGAGCACGCGTGGCCGGCACGTCGAGCACCCACCCCGCGCCCGTAGACTGGCCGGGTGAGCATCCAGCTGGAGTGACGTCGATCGTCGCCGATCCGTCCTCCCCTCGAACCGAAAGTCCCTCATGCTCACCGTCAGCAACGTGACGCTGCGCTTCGGCGCCCGCGTGCTCATGTCCGACGTCTCGTTCCGGGTCGCTCCCGGCGACAAGGTCGGCCTGGTCGGCCGCAACGGCGCCGGCAAGACCACCCTCACCCGTCTCCTCAGCGGCGACGGCACCCCGGCCGAGGGCACGATCTCGGCCAGCGGGTCGATCGGCTACCTGCCGCAGGACCCGCGCACGGGCGACACGTCGGTCACGGCGCGCGACCGCATCCTGTCGGCACGCGGTCTCGACGAGGCCCTGACCGCGATGCGCAAGGCCGAGATCGACATGGCGTCGGGTGACCCCGCGATCGCCGAGAAGGCGATGGCGGCCTACACCCGAGCCGACGCCCGGTTCGGTGCCGCCGGTGGCTACGCCGCCGAGGCCGAGGCCGCGACGATCGCCCACAACCTGGGCCTGCCCGACCGTGTGCTCGAGCAGAAGCTCGAGACGCTGTCGGGCGGACAGCGCCGCCGCATCGAGCTGGCGCGCATCCTGTTCAGCGACGCCCAGACGATGCTGCTCGACGAGCCCACCAACCACCTCGACGCCGACTCGGTGATGTGGCTGCGTGGCTTCCTGCAGAGCTACTCGGGCGGACTCGTGGTCATCTCGCACGACGTCGAGCTGATCGAGGAGACGGTCAACAAGGTCCTGTACCTCGACGCCAACCGTGGCGTCATCGACGTCTACAACATGGGGTGGAAGAACTACCTCAAG
This sequence comes from Aeromicrobium sp., assembly GCA_023254755.1. Taxonomy (GTDB): domain Bacteria; phylum Actinomycetota; class Actinomycetes; order Propionibacteriales; family Nocardioidaceae; genus Aeromicrobium. Next base: position 3,632 of record JALRKU010000251.1, read on the forward strand.
CAGCGCGAGGTCGACGAGCACCGCCGCCGCAAGGAGCGCGAGATCGCGACCAAGACCGCCGAGCGACTCACGATGCAGGGCAACAAGATGCGCGCCAAGGCCAGCAAGGCCTCGGCGGCGCAGCAGATGCTCCGGCGCGCCGAGCAGCTGATGGCGGGGCTCGAGGGCGAGCGGCAGAGCGACAAGGTCGCACGGATCGACTTCCCCAAGCCCGCGCCGTGCGGCAAGACGCCGCTCATGGCCGAGGACCTGTCGAAGTCGTACGGCTCGCTCGAGATCTTCACGGGCGTGGACCTGGCGATCGCCCGCGGGTCCCGCGTGGTCAGCATCGGCCTGAACGGTGC
>JALRKU010000406.1 GCA_023254755.1 Aeromicrobium sp.
GGATCGCGTCGTCATGGGCGACGGACCCGCACCAGCCGTCGACGACGTCCCCCGCACCGTCCGCCTTGCCGACCGCGTCGCCCTCGCCGCCGCCCTCACCTGCGCCGCCCTCCCCCTCCTCCCCCGCCGCCCCCGCCGCCGCGCGACCCCCGTGGATGGTGGATCCGCAACCGAATAGGCCTAGCGCCGGGGTGTTGGTGGCCCAGCAACCGAAAGCCGGCTCATCTGGTTGCAGAAGCACCAGGCAGACCGGATCTCACGCTTTCGGTTGCGGATCCACCACCCTCGGGGAACCTCAGGAGCGCTCGACGGCCCAGGCGGCGGCGGTGGCCGGGTCGGCGACGGTGAGGACGCCGGCCGGGGTGGGGGCGCGGCGGACCACGACGACCGGGAGGTCGCGCTCGGCAGCGGCCTCGAGCTTGGGCCAGGTGTACGCGCCGCCGGAGTCCTTGGTGACGACGACGTCGAGGCGGTGCTCGTCGATCAGCGCCAGCTCGCCGGCGAGCTCGTAGGGCCCGCGGCTGCGCAGCCGGGTCCACGCGCTCGGCAGCTCGATCTCGGGGGCGTCGACGACGCGCACCACCGCCTCGTGATCGCCGAGCGGGCCGACGAAGTGGTGCAGCGACTGCCGACCGATCGTCAGGAACGGACGGCGGCCCAGCGCTGCGGCGGTCGTGGCGGCCGCGTCGTGCGTGTCGACCCAGTGCCACCCGTCGGCCCCCGGGGCCTCGGACCAGCCCGGACGTTCGAGCCGCAGCAGCGGCACGCCGTCGACCGTGCAGGCCTCGACCGCGTTGCGCGTCATGCCCGCCGCGAACGGGTGGGTCGCGTCGACGACGGCGTCGATCCTCATCTCGGCCAGGTAGGCGCGCAGCCCCGGCACCCCGCCGAAGCCACCGATCTGCACCGCGCCGACCGGGAGCCGCGGCTCGGCCACGCGGCCGGCCAGCGAGGTCATGAAGCGGACTCCGGCCTGCTGCAGCAGCTCGGCCAGGGCTCGCGCCTCGCTCGTGCCGCCGAGCACCAGGACGGTCACGCGTGCGGACCGATCACGGGAACGTCGCCGACGCCGTCGCGCGCCAGCGCCAGCAGGGCGTCGAGGTCGAGGTGCTGCTCGGCCAGGTCGCCCAACAGGTCGAGCCGCCGCTCGCGAGCCGCCGGGAACGACACGTCGGACGCCGGCAGGCCCAGCGTCTCGCGCAGGAAGGCGTGCCGGAAGCCGTCGGACTCCAGGCTGCCGTGCCACATCGTGCCGAACACCGCACCCTGCCTGGCCCCGTCGAGGAACGGCTCGGCGTCGGTGCCGACCGTGATGCGTCCGTGGTGGATCTCGTAGCCCCCGACCGGTTCGCCGAGGGCCTCGCCCATCGGCAGTCGCAGGACCTTGTCGGCCGCGAACCGGGTGACCACGTCGAGCAGCCCGAGGCCGTCGACCTCGGTGCCCGCGGCCGCCTCGACGCCGTCGACGTCGACGACCCGGCGGCCCAGCATCTGGCACCCGCCGCACACGCCCAGCACCGGACGGCCGGACGCCGCGTGGGCGACCACGGCGCGGTCGAGACCTCGCTCGCGCAGCCAGCCGAGGTCGCTGATCGTCGACCGGGTGCCGGGCAGCACGACCAGGTCGGCCCCGAGCAGCCGTTGCGGATCGGTGACGAACTCGACGTCGAGCCCCGGCTCGAGGCCGAGCGCGTCGACGTCGGTGAAGTTGCTGATGCGTGGCAGCCGCACCACCGCGACCCGCAGCGCGTCGTCGGACCGCGCGCGCCGACCGGCCAGGTCGAGCGCGTCCTCGGAGTCGAGCCACAGGTCCGGGCTCCACGGCAGGACGCCGTGCACGCGCCGCCCGGTGAGGCGCTCGAGCTCGTCGAGGCCGGGCGCGAGCAACGTCTCGTCGCCGCGGAACTTGTTGACCACGAAGCCCGCGACGAGGCGCTGGTCCGCGGGCTCGAGCAGGGCCACGGTGCCGTAGAACGCCGCGAACACCCCGCCCCGGTCGATGTCGCCCACCACGACGGTGGGCACGTCGCCGTGCCGGGCCAGGCCCATGTTGACGTAGTCGCCGGCGCGCAGGTTGATCTCGGCCGGGCTCCCGGCGCCCTCGGCGACGACCAGCTCGAACCGCGACGCGAGGTCGTCGAACGCCGCGTGCGCGGCCTCGGCCAGGTGGGGCCGACCACCGATGAACTCGGTCGACGCGATCTCGCCGGCCGGCCGGCCCATCACCACGACGTGGCTGGCCCTGTCACCGCCCGGCTTGAGCAGCACGGGGTTCATCGCCGCCTCGGGCTCGACGCCTGCAGCCACCGCCTGCACCCACTGGGCGCGACCGATCTCGGCGCCGTCGACCGTCACCATCGAGTTGTTGCTCATGTTCTGGGCCTTGAACGGCGCCACCTGGATGCCGCGGCGCGAGAACGCACGGCACAGGCCCGTGACGACCGCGGTCTTCCCGGCGTCGGACGTGGTGCCCGCGACGAGGAGGCGAGCGGACCGTGTCACGACGACCACCCTATCGACGCGCCCGCACCCTCCCCCCGCCGCTGCGGCGGTCCCGCGGGGAGCAGGTGCGCCGCGTCCGGACGGGCCGCGACGACCGCCTACGCTGAGGCCGTGCCCGACCCCACCCCCGTCGAGATCTCGACCGACGGCGCCTGCCTCGGCAACCCCGGCCCCGGCGGCTGGGGCGCCGTGCTGCGCTACGGCGACCACGAGAAGGAGCTGTCGGGCGCCGAGCCCGACACCACCAACAACCGCATGGAGCTGATGGGCGCGATCAAGGGCCTCGAGGCCGTCACGCGTCCGTCGACCGTCATCATCTACACCGACTCGACCTACGTGAAGAACGGCATCACGTCGTGGGTGAAGAACTGGCAGCGCAACGGCTGGCGCACCTCGGCCAAGCAACCGGTCAAGAACGCCGACCTGTGGGCCGAGCTGGTGGCCCAGACCGAGCGCCACGACGTGGAGTGGCGCTGGGTCAAGGGCCACGCCGGCGACCACTACAACGAGATCGCCGACCGCCTCGCCACCACCGCCGCGAGGTCCCTGCGCGGCTGACGGCCTGGTCGCGAGGCAGGATCACGATGCCGGACGCACCCGCCGCGAGTAGCCTCGGGGCATGACCCTCGGTGACGAGCTGCGGATCGCGCTCGACGGCAAGTGGCGGCACGTGCGCGAGCAGTCGCGCAAGGAGCTCGCCGAGATGGATCTGCTCTACGACCACGACCTGACGCTCCACGAGGCGCGGGCCCGAGTGCTCGAGCAGATGCGCAAGCTCGTGCCCACCGGCATCCCCGCGGCGGGCTACAAGGTCGAGGCGGGCGGCACCGGCGACCCCGGCATGGCCGTCACGGGCATCGAGATGCTGGCGCAGTTCGACCTGTCGCTGATGGTCAAGGCCGGCGTGCAGTGGGGGCTGTTCGGCGGCGCGATCGAGAACCTCGGCACCAAGGCCCACCACGAGCGGTACGTCAAGGACCTCATCAACCTCGACCTGCTCGGCTGCTTCGCGATGACCGAGACCGGCCACGGCAGCGACGTGCAGAGCCTCGAGACCACCGCCACGTACGACCAGGCCACGCAGGAGTTCGTCATCGACTCCCCCACGCCGTCGTCGCGCAAGGACTACATCGGCGGAGCCGCCGAGCACGCCACGGTGGCCGCGGTGTTCGCCCAGCTGATCACCAAGGGCGAGTCGCACGGCGTGCACTGCTTCGTCGTGCCGATCCGCGACGAGCACGGCGACGACCTGCCCGGCGTCACCACGTCGGACTGCGGCCACAAGGGCGGGCTCGGCGCCGTCGACAACGGGCGCATCGTGTTCAACGGCGTCCGGATCCCGCGCGAGAACCTGCTCAACCGCTACGGCCAGGTCGACGAGGGCGGCACCTACTCCTCGCCGATCGACAACGTCAACCGCCGCTTCTTCACGATGCTCGGCACCCTCATCCGCGGACGCGTCAGCGTCGGCGGGTCGGCCAGCGCCGCCGCCGAGGTCGCCCTGTCCATCGCCGGCCGCTACGCGCTCCAGCGCACCCAGTTCGGGCCGAAGGACGGTCCCGAGGTCACGCTGATGGACTACCGCATGCACCAGCGGCGGCTGCTGCCGCTGATCGCGCGGTCGTACGCCTACCGGTTCGCGCAGAACCAGCTGGTCGCCCGCATGCACCGCCTGCAGACCAGCGACGTGCCCGACGCGCAGCAGTCGCGCGAGCTCGAGGGGCGGGCCGCCGGACTCAAGGCGGCGCAGACCTGGCACGCCACGACCGCCATCCAGGAGGCCCGCGAGGCCTGCGGCGGCGCCGGCTACCTCGCCGAGAACCGCCTCACCACGCTCAAGGGCGACACCGACGTGTTCACCACGTTCGAGGGCGACAACCACGTGCTGTTCCAGCTCGTCGCCAAGGAGCTGCTCACGTCGTACGCGTCCGAGGTGGGCGGCCTCGACCCGGTCGGCATGGTCAAGTTCGTGGCCTCGACGGCCACCGACGTGGTCAAGGAGCGCACGGCGGCGGCCCAGCTGATCCAGCGCCTCATCGACGCACGCCCCGGCAGGAGCGACGACGACCACGACCTGCTCGACCGAGGCACTCAGCTCGGGTTGTTCGAGGACCGCGAGGAGCACGTGCTCGAGACGGCCGCCCGCCGCCTGCGTCGCGCCGCCGGCAAGCCCGAGGACGAGGCGTTCGCCATCTTCAACGCCGCCCAGGACCACGTCATCCGGCTCGGGCGCGTGCACGTGCAGCGCGTCGTGCTGGAGGCCTTCACGGCGGGCATCGCCCGCTGCCAGGACCCCGACGCCCAGGACCTGCTGCGCGACGTCTGCTCGCTCTACGCCCTCACCGAGATCGAGTCGGACCTGGCCTGGTTCATGGGACACCACCGGATCTCGGACGCGCGGGCCAAGACGGTCACCGGACTCGTCAACGACCTGCTCGACAAGCTCGCTCCCCAGACGCTCACGCTGGTCGAGGGCTTCGGTGTCCCCCAGGCCAGCCTCGGCGCCGAGATGCTCGCGCACTAGGCCGACCGCAGTCGAGCCCGTCCGCTGCACGGTCCGGGGCCGCCGCGGACCGCCACCGACGCGACGA
>JALRKU010000452.1 GCA_023254755.1 Aeromicrobium sp.
GGCAGCTTGGCGAACGCGTCGTCGACCGGCGCGAACACGGTGAACTCGCCACCGTTGAGGGTGTCGACCAGGTTCACGTCGGGGTTGAGCTCGCCGGACACGGCCTGCACGAGGGTCTTCAGCAGCGGGTTGTTGCTGGCCGCGGTGGCGACCGGGTCCTGGGCCATGCCCTCGACCGAGCCGGCGCCGTCCGGCACCTGCGCGGCGTAGTCGGCGCAGCCGGGGCCGACCAGGTCGGCGCCCGCGTCGGTCATCGAGTCGTCCGACGGCGCCGCCGACGACGACGTGTCGGTGGTCTCGTCGCCGCTGTCGTCGGAACCGCAGGCCGCGGTGCCGAACAGCGCCAGGGTGGCCACGGCCGCGAGGACCATCTTCCGGGTTGAGGTACGCATCATTTCTCCTTCGGTCGGTGTTTCCTACGCGACGCGGAACTGGACGCTGTGCCAGCCGGTCGTTCCGTCCGGGCGGATGCGTGCCCGGTCGGAGGTCTGTGTGGTGCCGTCCTTGGTGGTGGCTCGGACGGTGAGCCGGTGGGAGCCCTCGGTGGCGTCGTCCCACTGCCAGGACCACTGCCGCCAGGTCTCGGTGGTGTCCTCGGTGGCGAGATCGGCGAGCTGCCAGGGGCCGTTGTCGACCTGGACCTCGACCTTCTCGATCCCGACGGTCTGGGCCCACGCGACGCCGCCGACCCGGACCTTGTCCCGCGGCAGCTCCTGGAAGGCTCCGGGGACGTCGATGCGGGACGAGAACTTGATGGGCGCCTTGGCGCTGTAGCCGCGCGGCGTCCAGTACGCCTCGAAGTCGGAGAACCGGGTGACCTCGAGGTCGGTCAGCCACTTGGTCGCGGAGACGTAGCCGTAGAGGCCCGGGACCACGAGACGGGCCGGGAATCCGTGGATCAGCGGGAGCGGCTCGCCGTTCATGCCGATCGCCAGCAGCGAGCTGCGGTCGTCGGTGAGCGCCTCGATCGGCGTGCCGGCCGTCCAGCCGTCGGCGCTGGTGCTCTTGACCGCGTCGGCCTCGGACTGCACTCCGGCCCGCTCGAGCAGGTCCTTGGTGAGCACGCCGAGCCAGGTGGCGTTGCCGACGTAGGGTCCGCCCACCTCGTTCGACACGCACGTGAGCGTGACGCGGCGCTCGACGAGGGGCATGTCCATGACCTCGCGATAGGACAGCGTGACCTCGCGATCGACCAGGCCGTGGATCCGCAGCTGCCAGCCCTCGGCCGGCACGTCGGGGACCCGCAGCGCGGTGTCGACGCGGTAGAAGTCCTTGTTCGAGGTGAGGTAGCTGCTCACGCCCTTCACGTCGACCTGGGCCCCCGCGGGCACGGGGTCGGCGGGACGAGCGGGCCTCGGGAGCCGGATCCCCGCACGGGAGGCAGCGGCCGCCGCGCCACCGACAGCACGGCTGACCGTGCCCCCCACCGCGGCGAGCGCCGTGAGGCCCGCGGCGGTGATCAGGAAGCCGCGGCGGTCGAAGCCCGTCGACAGCGGGTGCGCCTCGGTGACGGCCCGACCCATGCGACGCAGCAGCAGGACCATCGCGCCGACCGCCACCGCGACGGTGACGAGCGTCGGCACCAGGGTGAGGGCCCGGGACGCGGTCGCGGTCCTGTCGGTCGCCGCCGCCGCGACGGCGACCAGGCCGAGGACGGCGATGACGCCGAGCGCCGTGCGCGGCCGGGTGCGTCCCACCACTCCGGCGAGCATCGCGACGACGGCGAGCGTGGCGACGACGCCGGCGATGAGGACCGGCTTGTCGTTCGTCCCGAACTGCTCGATCGCGAAGTCCTTGAGGAACGGCGGCGCGTAGTCGATGGCCCGGTTGCCGACCGACTCGACGGGTGAGGGGACGCCCGTCAGCAGGGCCGAGACACCGGTGCCGACGGCGAGGCCGGCGGCAGCGGCGAGGAAGCCGCTGATCGCCCCGGCCCACCAGGGGGCCGTGCGTGGTGCCGTCGAGCTGGTCATGCCCTCGGTTCGGCGCCCCCGGTCCCGCGGATGGGTGACGTTCCGGTCAGCGAGCCGGAAAGTGCTGCGGTCTCAGGTCAAAGTCGCCACGATCTGGGCGTGACGTGGGCCACGGTCAGTGGATCGTGGTCGCCTCGTCCACCGAGGCGCGGCGGGACGTGAAGCCCGCCGACGGGTGGTCGGGGTCGGCGTGGCCGAACGCGATGCCGCAGACGATCTGCCGGTCCGCGCCGAGGCCGAAGTGGTCGTGCAGGAGCGGACCGTGCGACGCGACCGCGGCCTGCGCGCACGCGCCCAGACCGAGGGCCTCGGCCGCCAGCAGGAAGCTCTGGACGTACAGCCCGCAGTCGATCGCGCCGTAGACGCCGAGGCTGCGCGGTGCGTGGACGATCGCGACGTGCGGCGCGTCGAAGAAGGTGAAGTTCCGCAGCATCTCGCGGGCGGAGGCCTCGCGGTCGCCCTTCGCGACGCCGACCGCCTCGTACAGCTGCCAGCCGACCTCGCGGCGACGCTCCTGGTAGACCCCCTCGTAGCCCGGAGGGAAGTCGATGTCGGGACCGCCCGGCGGCGACGCGAACGCGGTGCGGAGCCGCTCGGTGGCGTCGCCGGTCGTCACCTCGACCTGCCAGGGCTGGGTGTTGCACCACGAGGGGGTGCGCTGTGCCGCCGCGAGCAGCCGCTCGATCGTCGTGGCGTCGACCTGGTCGGGCAGGAACCCACGGCACGACCGGCGGGCGGTCAGCAGGCGGTCGAGGACCGCGAAGTCGGCCGGGGGATCGGAGGCGGACACGTCAGCGCCCCACGAACACGGCCGGACGCTTCTCGCGGAAGGCGGTGGGACCTTCCGCCGCGTCGACGGTGTCGAACAGGGCGACCTGGCCCTTGCGCTCGGCGTCGAGCGTCGCGTCGAGCGTCGGCAGGGTCGTCGCCGTGATGGCCTGCTTCATGCGTCCCAGCGCCTGGGTCGGACCGGTCGCGACCTTCGCCAGCACCTCGGCGAGCTTCGCGTCGTACTCGTCGTCCGGCACCGAGAACTGCACCAGACCCATCTCGGCGGCCTCGTCGGCCGGCAGTCGCTCGCCCAGCATCGCGAGGCGGTTGGCGCGGGCCCGCCCGATCGACGCGGCGACCAGCTCGGTGGCGCCCCCGTCGGGCATCAGGCCGATGTTGACGAAGGCCAGCAGGAAGTAGCCGGACTGCTTCGCCACCGTCAGGTCGGCCGCGATCGCGACCGAGACGCCCGCACCCGCCGCGATCCCGTTCACGCCGGACACCACCGGAAGGGGGCAGCGGGTCATCGCGCGGACGAGACGGTTGATGCCGTCGAGGGTCGCCGCGCCGTCGAAGCCCTCCCCGAGCGCGGCACCGGAGCTGAACGCCCGGCCCGTGCCGGTGATCAGGATCGCGCGCACGGCGGGGCCGACGGTCTCGATCGCCTCGGCCGCCGTGTTCAGCATCTCGCCGGTCAGGCCGTTGAGACGGTCGGGCTGGTTCCAGGTGATGGTGAGGACGCCGTCGTCCTCGGTGATCAGGACGGGGTCGATCAAGACGGGGTCGGTCATCCGGTGCTCCTCTGGCATGACACTGACAGTAGCGCTGTCACGGTCGCCGGATCTACGCTGCCCGCATGGACCTGGCCGGCAAGACCATCATCATGTCCGGCGGCAGCCGCGGGATCGGCGAGGCGATCGCCGTCCGCGCAGCCCGCGACGGTGCCAACGTCGCCCTCCTCGCGAAGACGACCGAGCCCCACCCGCGGCTGCCCGGCACGATCTACACGGCAGCCGAGGCGATCGAGGGGGCGGGGGGTCAGGCACTGCCCCTCGTCGGAGACATCCGCGACGACGCGTTCGTCGAGTCGGCGGTCGCGCAGACCGTCGAGCGCTTCGGCGGCATCGACGTCGTCGTCAACAACGCGTCGGCGATCGACCTGTCGCGGACCGAGGACCTGTCGATGAAGAAGTACGACCTCATGAACGACATCAACGCCCGCGGCACGTTCCTGCTGAGCAAGACCTGCATCGAGCACCTCAAGGCCTCGGACAACCCGCACGTCCTCACGCTCTCGCCGCCGATCACGCTCGACCCGAAGTGGTTCAGCTCGGCGACCGCGTACACGATCGCCAAGTTCGGCATGAGCCTCGTGACGCTGGGCCTCAGCGAGGAGCTGCGCGAGCACGGCATCGCCGCCAACTCGCTGTGGCCGCGCACCGCGATCGACACGGCGGCCGTGCGCAACGTCGTGGGCGCCGGGCTCGAGTCGCACTCCCGGCGGCCCGAGATCATGGCCGACGCCGCGTACGTCATGATCACCCAGCCGAGCCGGGAGTACACCGGCCGGTTCGAGATCGACGACGACGTCCTCGAGGCGGCCGGCGTCACCGACTTCTCGATCTACCTCAACGGCGGCCGCGAGGAGGACCTGGCCCTCGACTTCTGGGTCGAGCCGAAGGGGCCTCACGACCCGAACCTGTCGCTGCACTGACGTCCCGCCGGGCGAGGCGTAGTCCTTTCGGACCATTTTCGGGTGGGGCAGGAGTTTCTGCCTGTGCTGGCGGGACGGTCGTCCTACCGTCGTCGGTGGGGTGATACGGCAATGAGCGTCTACCTGTTCGACATGGATGGAGAACCGATCGCGTTCCGCAGGACGTGGTCCGATCCCTACCTGTTCGCGCTCGACGGCCACTGGATCGGCTGGACGCCGTGGGGCGACGACCACGTGGTCGACCCGCGCGGCGAGTACCTCGGCTCGGTCGTCGACGACCGGCTGGTCCGGCGCAACGACTGGTGCGCCCGGCCGTGCACCAGGACGGCGGAGCCTC
>JALRKU010000454.1 GCA_023254755.1 Aeromicrobium sp.
AGGACCCGGGTGTCGTTCAGGGACGTCACCGCGAGAATGCGCGGATACGACGCGTCGTCGCGGACGTTCTCGTAGGGCGTGTACGACTTCATGTACGCGTAGACGTCGGGGTCGTGCAGCGGGTCGCCCCACTCGTCCCACTCGATGACGGTCAGCGGCAGGCTCGGGTCGAGGATCGTCGTCAGGGCGTCGACGAACGGGACCTCCGCCACGACGGCGCCGAACGCGTCGGGCGCCAGGTTCAGGGCCGCGCCGACGAGCAGGCCGCCGGCGCTGCCGCCCTCGGCGACGAGTCGGTCGTGCGACGTCCAGCCCTCGGCGACCAGGTGACGAGCGGCCGCCACGAAGTCGGTGAACGTGTTGCGCTTGCGCAGCAGCTTGCCGTCCTCGTACCAGTGACGGCCGAGCTCGCCACCGCCGCGGACGTGGGCGATCGCGAACACGAAGCCACGGTCGAGCAGCGACAGCCGCATCGCGGAGAAGCCGGGGTCGATGCTCGCCTCGTACGACCCGTACCCGTAGAGCAGGGCGGGCGCGGAGCCGTCGCGTGGCGTGTCGGCGCGGCACACGATCGAGAGGGGAACGCGGGTGCCGTCGTCCGCGACGGCCCAGGTGCGGTGCTGCTTGTAGTCGGCGGGGTCGTAGCCGCCGAGCACGGGGGCCTGCTTGCGCAGGACGAGCTCGTCGGTCGCGACGACGTAGTCGTAGACCGACCCGGGGGTGACGAACGACCCGCCGCCGACGCGGACGACGGGCGGGTCCCACTCGGCGTTGCCGCCGACGCCGCTGGTGAACAGCTCCTCGCCGAAGTCGAGCTCGTGCCGGGGGCCGAGACCGTCGGCGGTCAGCGGGGCGATCGCGACGCGGGCGAGGGCGTCACGCCGGTACGACAGCACCGCGAAGCGGGCGAAGACGTCGACGTCCTCGAGACGGACCTCGTCGCTGCCCGGGACGACGACCGTGAGGTCGCCGGGGGAGTCGGCGTCGGTGACGGCGAGCTCGAAGTTGGCGGCGCCGTCGTTGTGGAGCACGAGGAAGACGTCGCGGCCCTCCAGCACGGCGTGCTCGATCGAGTACTCGACGCCGTCGCGGCGGGGGAGGACGACCCGGAAGTCGCCCTCGGGGTCGTCGGCCTCGAGCACGCGGTACTCGCTGGTGATCTTCGACGACATCGCGATCACGAGGTACTTCTCCGAGTGCGAGCGGCCGACGCCGACGAAGTAGCGCTCGTCGGGCTCCTCGTGCACGAGGACGTCGTCGCTCGTGGAGCCGAGGGCGTGCCGCCACACCCGGTGAGGCCGCCACGCCTCGTCGACCGTCGTGTAGAAGAGGTGCGTCGAGCCGGCGGACCAGGTGGCACCGGCGGAGGCGCCGGTGATCTCGTCGGGGAGGATCTCGCCGGTGCGCAGGTCCTTGACCCGGATCGTGTAGCGCTCGTCGCCCTTCACGTCGACGGACCACGCCAGCAGGTTCTCGTCGTCGCTGACGCTGAACGCGCCGAGCGAGAAGAACTCGTGTCCCTCGGCCTCCCGGTTGCTGTCGAGCAGCACCTGCTCACCGGGGATCTCGCCCTCGGCGTCGAGGTCGGGCGGGGTCCAGGCGGCGAGGTCGTCGGTCGTGCCTGCGACCGGCGCCGTGACGGGGCAGCGGCACCGGATCGCGTACTGACTGCCCTCGACGGTGCGCGAGTAGTACCACCACTCGCCGCGCCGCAGGGGGACCGACAGGTCGGTCTCCTGCGTGCGCGACTTGATCTCGTCGAACAGCCGCTGGCGCAGGTCGGCGAGGTGATCGGTGCGCGCGGTGGTGTAGGCGTTCTCGGCCTCGAGGTAGGCCAGGGTCGCGGGGTCGTCGGCGTCGCGCAGCCACTCGTACGGGTCGACGACCAGGTCGCCGTGGTGCTCTCGCTCCGTGGGGCGGCGATCGGCGACGGGGGGCTGCGGGGACGACGTCATGCCCCGACCGTATCTGCCGTCGCGTCACGCCTCGGCCGGGCGCCAGCCGGGGCGGAGGCGGGGATCGTCGGCCCCGAAGGTGCGCACGGGCCCGGGCCCGGTCCAGCGGGTCTCGAACCGGACCGTGACGCGACCCAGCCCCGAGCCCCAGACCCAGCCGTCGCCGTGCTCGTCGTGGTGGACGTCCATGCCGGGCCGGTACTCCGCGACGGTCGTCTCGCGGGTCTCGTCGACGACCTCGGGCTCGACCTCGGGCCCGTCGTCGAACAGGTCGTCCTGGACCCAGTCGGCCAGACCGCTGACTCCGACGCCGATGAGTCGCAGTCCTCCGGCGAGGTCCGCGGAGTCCAGCAGGGATCGCGCCGTGGCCGCGATGGTGGTCGCGCGGTCGGTCGGTCCCGCAAGGGTCGACGACCGGGTGTGGGTCTCGAAGTCGTGGTGGCGCAGCTTGAGCGTGACGGTGCGGCCCGAGAGCCGCTGGTCGCCGAGCCGCCGGGCGACCGTGCGGGCCATCCGCTCGACGGTCCTGCCCAGCCGGTCGCGGTCGGTGACGTCGACGTCGAAGGTGTCCTCGACGCTGACCGACTTGGTCTCGCGCTCGGCCACGACGGGTCGGTCGTCGTCGGCTCGCGCCAAGCGGTGCAGCGAGTGACCGGTGGCCTGCCCGAGCGCGCGGACCAGCTCGTCGACGCTCAGCCGGCGCAGGTCGTCGACCGTCACCGCCCCGATGAGGCGGAGCCGCTGAGCGGTCGCGGGGCCGACGCCCGGGATGGCGGTGGCCTGGAGCGGACCCAGCACGTCAGCCTCGGTGCCGGGCAGCACGACGTGGGCCCCGTCGGGCTTGCCGAGCTCGCTGGCGATCTTGGCCATCAGCTTGGACGACGCGACACCGACCGAGGCCGTCAGACCGCCGGTGCGCTCGACGATGTCGGCGCGCAGGGTCGCGACCAGTCCGTCGAGGCGGGCGGGGTCGTCGACGACGTCGGCGTGGGGTCCGGCGGCGAGGTCGACGAACGCCTCGTCGAGCGACAGCGGCTCGACCAGGGGCGACAGCTCGCGCAGACGGGCCATGACCAGGCCGCTGGCCTCGCGGTAGGCGTGGAACCGGCCCGACAGGAAGGCGGCGTGCGGGCACCGTGCCCGCGCCTCGTTCATGCTCATGGCGGAGCGGACGCCGTGCACGCGTGCCTCGTAGGAGGCCGTGCTGACGACACCACGCCCCCCGAGGCCGCCGACGATGACGGCCTTGCCCCGCAGCGACGGCTTGTCGCGCTGCTCGACCGCGGCGAAGAAGGCGTCGAGGTCGAGGTGCAGGATCGACGCCGTGGACCGCATGACGTCATGGTGCCACCCGGCGCCGACGCCTCAGAGGGAGCGGGCGGCGTCCAATCGGCGCCGCAGCTCGGCTCGGACGGCGGACCACTCGTGCGGCAGGATCGAGTAGACGACGGTGTCGCGCAGCGTGCCGTCGGGCATGCGCTGGTGGTTGCGGAGCACGCCGTCCTGCTTGGCCCCGAGCCGCTCGATCGCCCGGCGGGACTGCTGGTTGAGCCAGTGCGTGCGGAACTCGACCGCGATGCAGTCCCACGCGTCGAAGGCGTGCTGGAGCAGCAGCAGCTTGCTCTCGGTGTTGGTGCCGGACCGCTGGGCGGAGACCGCGTTCCACGTGTGCCCGATCTCCACTCGACGCTGCTCGGGAAGCACGTTGCAGAACGTGGTCATGCCGATCACGGCCCCCGTGTCGAGCCGGCGTGCCACGAACGGCAGGAACGTGCCGGTGGCCTGACGCGCGAGGCAGGTCTCGACCCAGTCCGCCATCTGCGCGGGCGACGGAACGGTCGTGTACTGGAGCGTCGCCAGGTCGCCGTCGGCCGAGGCGTCGGCCAGCGCGTCGACGTCGGCGCGGTCCAGCGGGCTCAGGGACACCAGGTCGCCGCTCAGGGTCACGGGCTGCAGGAACGACACGACGGCAGCGTAGTCCGGCGCCCGCCGGGACGATCCACAGGTCGAGGCGTCCGCGCGGACCGTCCACAGCGGGTGCCGTGGCCCTGTCGTCGACGGGGTCCGCGCCGAGATCGTCGGGAGATGACCTCCGACCACCTCGGCCGTTCCACCTTCGTCGCCCACGACGTCCCCGACCTGATCAACGTCGTGCCGGTGCTGCTCGGCTTCCGCCCCACCGAGTCCCTCGTCGCGATCGCCACGAACGGCCCACGACGGCGCTTCGGGTTTCGGATGCGCCTGGACTTCTCGCCGGGCCTCGACCCCGACGACCTCGCGACGTTCGTCGTGACGCACCTCGAGGCGCAGGGAGCCGAGGGCGTCGTCGTGCTGGTCCTCACCGAGCACCAGGCCGCGGCGCGCGACGCGCTGGCGGCGATCGAGGCCGGGCTCGGACCGATCGAGCCCGTCGTGCTCGCGCGGGCCGATGTAGACGATCGGCGCCGCCGCATCGCCCAGACGCACGTCGAG
>JALRKU010000463.1 GCA_023254755.1 Aeromicrobium sp.
GCACCGGGCTGGCGAACTGCCAGGCGAGCAGCTCGACGAGCACCACGTGGCACAGCTCGCCGGGCCGCGCGGCCCAGGCGTCCCAGTCGGCCAGCACCGCGGTCAGCGGGCTGACGCCGGCCCGGGTGCCGTCGGCCAGGACCGGGTCGACGAGATCGACGATCTCGGTGACGAACGAGCGGTCCAGCGAGAAGGGCCGCGGCACCAGGTTGGGCACGTACCGGCCCTCGAGGATCGCCGGGTCGATCGTGGTGGGCAGCAGCTCCTCGAGCCGCCGGCGGAAGTCCGGGACGCCGCCGTGCAGCACGCGCGAGTGGAACGGCACGTCGATGCCCGGCACGAGGATGAAGGCGGCCTTGCCGCCGTGCTCGGCCCGGAGCCGGTCGACCTCGGACTCCAGCGCCTCCAGGCCGGCGACGGAGCCGGCGATGGCGTACTGCGAGTCACGCAGGTTGAGGTTCACGACCTGCAGGAACTCGCCGGTGCGCGCGGACACCCCGTCGACGAACGGGATGACCCCGGCGTCGTCGAGCCCGATCTGCGACGGGCGGATGGCAGCGAGACGGTAGTCGCTGCGGCCCTGCGCGTCGCGGGGCACGAGCGTGTGCATCACGGAGCCGCGCTGGTAGACGACCTCCACGACGGCCTCGAGCGGGATGACGCCGGACACCGCGGCGAGCGCGTTGTACTCGCCGACCGAGTGGCCGGCCAGGACCGAGCCCTCGACGTAGGCGCCCGCCTCGCGCAGCTCGGCCATCTGGGCCGAGCCCAGCACGGCCATGGCGACCTGGGTGAACTGCGTCAGGAAGAGCACGCCGTCGGGGTGCCGGTGCGTCGTCCCGGCGACGGTGAGCTCGGTCGGGTTGTCGCGGACGACGGTCAGGATCGAGAAGCCGAGCCGGTCGCGGGTGTGCGCGTCGGCCCGGTCCCAGATGTCGCGGGCCGCCTTCGAGCGCTGGTAGCCGGCCATGCCCATGCCGGCGTGCTGGATGCCCTGGCCGGGGAACGCGTACGCGGTGCGCGGCGCCTCGAGGCGGGCCGTGGCCGAAGCCACCAGCTCGCCGTCGGCGCGGCACGTCAGGTCGACGACCTCGGCGCCGGAGTCCAGGCCGATGCGGTCGGCGCGCACGTCGACCGTCGCACCCGGTCGGACCGGGGCCAGGAAGCGGGTGGTCCAGCCGGACACGACGCGACCGGTCGCGCCGACCAGGACCTGCTGAGCCGCGGCGGACAGCCACATGCCGTGCACGATCGGACCACCGAGGCCGGCGAGGCGGGCAGCGGCCAGCGAGGTGTGGATCGGGTTGTGGTCTCCGGTGACGGCGGCGAACCCCCGCAGGTCGGTGGGTGCCTCCAGCGTCGCGGAGGCCAGCAGCTTGCGCGGCGTGTCACGCAGGTCGCCGATGGTTCCGCCGGCACGGGCGGGATCGGCGAGGGCCGGGGTGCCAGCGCGGCCACGGATCGCGAAGCGCTCCCGCAGCATCGCGACGCGGCGGCCGGCGTGGTCGATCGCGACGTCGACCGCGACCACGCGCCCGACCTCGGTGTCCTCGACGCCGACGACCTGGG
Source organism: Aeromicrobium sp. (assembly GCA_023254755.1). Lineage (GTDB taxonomy): Bacteria > Actinomycetota > Actinomycetes > Propionibacteriales > Nocardioidaceae > Aeromicrobium. Next base: position 1,570 of record JALRKU010000463.1, read on the forward strand.
CGACGACCGTCAGCTCGCCCGGCTCGGCCGGAAGCGCCGACTCGACCGCGACCTGGTGGTCGAGGTGGACCAGGTCGAGCATGCCCTCGACGACCGGGGTGCCGTCGAGCTCGGCCGATGCGACCTGGGCGAAGACCGCCGGCCAGGCGAGCCCGACGAGCACGTCGGGCAGCGCGTGGCGCACGTCGCCGTCGCCCGTGACACCGACGTGGTCGGCGACCAGGCCCGGCGTCCACGCGACGGTCGCGATCTCGCCCTCCGGCAGCTCACCGCCGGCCACCGCCAGCACGATCGCCCGCATCGCCGCGACCGCGTCCCCGGTCTCGACGACGGGCGACGCACCCTCGGCGACTCCGGCGGGCACCGTGATGCGCAGGTCGAGCGACGACGTCGTGAGCGGCACCGTCAGCACGGCGGACGAACCGTCCGCGCGGAGGACGGCACCCGTGGCGGGGTGCTCGACGGTCTCGGCGCCGACGACGATCCAGTCGTCCCCGAGTCGGTGGACGGGGTTGGGCACGGCGCGTCCGGCCCACACGACGTCGTGCGCCGCCAGGACGAGGGCGAGGGTGTCGCCGACGCCAGGAGCCCGTCGACGGCCGGGCACGCGAGCAGGAGCACGGCCCGACGCGAGCAGGGCGTCGACCGTCGCGTCCTCGAAGCGCTGCAGCAGCTCGGCGACGGGCTCGTCGACGCGCTCGATGCCGGCGACCGACACCGTGCCCGGGATGATGCACACCTGGTCCGCCGAGTAGCGGGCGTCGTGCGCCTGCCACAGCGAGTCCGAGCGCCACCAGCGGCGCACGTCGGCGTCGATGACCGGCACGAAGGGCACCGGCTTGCCCGGCGCCTTGCACTGCTCGACGAAGAACGGCACGTCGGCGGGGTGCAGGCGCACCGTCTCGGCGCCGGGATGCACGGCCAGCAGGGCCGAGATCGCGCTCGACGCGGAGTCGACGGATGCGTCGTCGGCGAAGGCGGTGGGCACTCGACCACGGTCCTGCGCCGCGAGGCGGGCCTCGGCGCGCTGCAGCATCGCGACGAAGCGCGTGCGCATCGTGACGTCGAGCCAGACGTCGTCCGGCGCGGTGAGCTCGGCGAAGCGGCGCAGCCAGGCCGCGTAGGTCATCTGGTCGACGTCGCCGAAGTACGGCTTGGCGGTGCGGTCGAGCGCCTCGACGATCTCGTCGCACCGCTCCGCCACGGCGTCGGCGTCGCCGGCGACCTCGTCGAGGAGCCGACCGGTCCGCGACGCCGTGTTGTCGATCTCGTGGATGTCGGCGCCCAGCTGGCTGCGACCGGACGCCATGCCGCCGGCAGCACGCCCCGCGCCGACCCACTCCTCGACACCGGGGGTGTCGACGAGCAGCTGCTTGACCTCGGGAGCCGTCGTGGCCTCGAGCGTCGCCATCGCGGCGGTGCCGACGAGCACGCCGTCGAGCGGCATGACGCCGAAGCCGTGGCGACGCGCCCACTCGCCGGTCAGGTACGTCGCGGCGACGTCGGGCGTGCCGATGCCGCCACCGACGCACACGACCACGTTCGCGGCGGCGCGCAGCTCGGCGTAGGTCGCGACCAGCAGGTCGTCGAGGTCCTCCCACGAGTGGTGACCACCGGCACGCCCACCCTCGATCTGGACGATGACGGGGACGGCGTCGGTCCCGGCCTCGGCGGCGCGGGTCGCGAGTGCCTTCGCGATCGCGAGCACGTCACGGATCTGACGGACCGTGCCGGGCTTGAACACGACGTGCTCGATGCCGACCTCGCGCAGCTCGGTCACCAGATCGACCGCCTCGTCGAGCTCGGGAATCCCGGCCGTGACGACGACGGCCTCGATCGGTGCGCCGGCCGCACGGGCACGCTGCACCAGACGCTTCTGCCCCAGCTGCAGCTTCCACAGGTAGGGGTTGAGGAACAGCGAGTTGAAGGCGTATCCGCGGCCCGGCTCGAGCAGCTCGTCGAGCTCCGCGACGCGGTCGGCGAAGATCTGCTCGGTCACCTGGCCACCGCCGGCGAGCTCGGCCCAGAAGCCGGCGTTCGCCGCCGCGGCGACGATGCCGGCGTCGACGGTGGTCGGCGTCATGCCGGCCAGCACGATGGGCGACTTGCCGGTGAGGCGCGTGAAAGCGGTCTCGACGCGGGTCGTGCCGTCGGGCAGCGTGACGACGGCCGGCGCGTGGGCGCTCCAGGGCGTCGGCAGCACCGGGGCGGCGCCCGCGGCGGTCAGCTCGCGACGACCGCGGCGGGTCGTGGGCGCGAGGGCCACGGCTCCGCGCGAGGCGAGCTCACGGGCCGACAACCTCGACGCGACGTCGCCGGGCCCCAGGTCGAGCACCCAGCGCGCGCCTGCGTCCACGGCCGACTCGAGTGAAGCGACCCAGTCGACCGGGTCGACGAGCGACTCGACCGCGAGCGTGCGGGCGCGGTCGGCGTCGAGACCCGCCGCGGCCGCCCACTCCGCGACCAGGTCGCCGATGTCGGCGAGCTCGGGATGGTGGAACGCCAGGGTCGCCGCGACCGGCTCGAGCACCGGGTCGAACGGCGCGCCACCGGTGATCTTGCGCTCGCGGTCGGCCTTCTCGTCAGCCGTCACGGCGGCGAAGCGAGCCGTGACCGTCTCGAGGTCGGCAGCGGGACCGGACAGCACCACGGCGCGGCGGCCGTTGCGCAGGTGGGCCACGACGCGCACGGACAGATCGGCCACGATCTGCTCGACCCGTGCGGGGTCGGCCCCCGAGACGCTCAGCATCGTCTCGCCGAGCAGCCCTCGCCGCTTGCCGACGAGTCGCGCCGCGACGCCGGCCAGCCGAGCGACGGCGAGGAGCTCGACGTCACCGACGCCTCGCAGTGCGTGCGTCGCGAGAGCACCCTGCGAGTGGCCGATCACGGCGACCGGTTCGGTGGTGCGGGGGTCGAGACCGAGCTGGGTGAGCGCCCGCAGACCGGCGAGCTGGGTCAGCAAGATGCCCGGGACCGAGACAGCCGGGTCGTCGAGCCCCGAGGGCGGGGCGACGGCGTCGTCGTCCTCCGCGGACTCCCCCACCGCCAGCGCGTCGACCCAGGCCAGCGGCTCGAAGGGCCGGCCGGTGCGCACGAGCTGCGCCGCGACGGGAGCCAGCAGCGTGTCGACCTCGTCGAGCAGGGCCGCGAGATCCGCCTCGAGCGCGTGGTCGCGGACGAGATCGGCCAGCGGCTCGAGCCAGGGCGCCCCCTGCCCGCCGAACGCCAGGGCGTAGGGCTCGCCGGCGACCAGCCGGTCGAGCAGCGCCCCGGACCGAGAGGTTCCGGGGCGAGAGGACGCGCTGGGGACGAGCAGGTCAGGAGTCGTGATCGAGGCCATACGACCATCGTCACAAAACGTGAGGCTTTCCTCAAGTTTATCGTGAGGGTTTCCTCATGTTCTTTGGATCACATCCGTCACGAACGCCGCGGGCCGGGCTCGATCACTCGAGCCCGGCCCCGTCGGTCGACGGACGACGTCGTCAGACGCCGCCCTGCAGGAGCAGACCACCGTCGACCGGGAGGGTCTGGCCGGTCATCCACGCCGCGTCGTCGGACAGCAGGAACGACACGACCGAGCCGATGTCGTCGGGCAGGCCCAGCCGCTTCAACGGGTAGGGCGCCGAGACCTCGTCCTCCCTGCCCTCGTACAGCGCTTCCGCGAACTTGGTCTTCACGACGGCCGGCGCGACCGCGTTCACCCGGATCGTGGGGCCGAGCTCGACCGCCAGCTCCTCGGTGACGTGGATCAGCGCGGCCTTCGACGCGCCGTACGTGCCGATGCCCGGCGCGGGACGGAGCCCGGCGACCGACGCCACGTTCACGATCGCACCGCCGTTCGCCTCGAGCGAGGCCCGGTAGACCTTCTGCGCCCAGCTGATCGCCGCGACCACGTTGGTCTCGAAGATCTTGCTGGCGGCGGCCAGGTCGATGTCGATCATCCGTCCGTAGGCGGGGTTGATCCCGGTGTTGTTGACCAGGTAGCTCAATCCGCCGAAGGCGTCGAGCGCCGTCGCGACCACCTCGTCCTGGTGGTCCAGGTCTCCCGCGTTGCCGGCGACCCACACCGCGTGCTCCGGGCCGCCCAAACGCTCGGCCGCCTCGGCCAGGGCATCGGGCTTGCGGGCCGTGATGACGACACGACCGCCCTCGGCCACGATCCGCTCCGCGATCGCGAAGCCGATGCCGCGGCTCGCGCCCGTGACGATCGCGACCCTACCCACGTGTCGCTGGGTGCCGGCTGTGCCGGGCTCGCTCACGACAGGCGCTCCAGCACCATCGCCATGCCCATGCCACCACCGACGCACATCGACTCGACGCCGAACTGCTTGTCGTGGTGCTGCAAGGAGTTGATGAGGGTGCTGGTGATGCGGGCGCCCGTCATGCCGAAGGGGTGACCGACGGCGATCGCACCGCCGTTGACGTTCAGCTTGTCCAGCGGGATGCCGAGAACCTTGGCCGAGCCCCAGGACTGCACCGCGAACGCCTCGTTGATCTCGTACAGGTCGATGTCGTCGATGCCGAGGCCCGCGCTCTTCAGAGCGGCCGGGATCGCCTCGACCGGGCCGAGGCCCATGATCTCGGGCGACAGACCGGTGACCGCCGTCGACACGATGCGCGCGAGCGGGGTGAGTCCGAGCTCCTTGGCCCGGGTGTCGCTCATGATGACGACCGCCGCGGCGCCGTCGTTGAGCGGACAGGCGTTGCCGGCCGTCACCGTGCCGTCGGGGCGGAACACCGGCTTGAGCTGGCTGACCGCCTCGAGGGTGACGCCGGCGCGGGGTCCGTCGTCCGTGCTGACGACGCTGCCGTCGGGCAGCGTCACCGGGGTGATGTCCTTGGCCCAGAAGCCGTCGGCGATGGCCTGCTCTGCGAGGTTCTGGCTGCGCACGCCGAACTCGTCCTGCTCCT
>JALRKU010000475.1 GCA_023254755.1 Aeromicrobium sp.
TCGTCGCGGCTGGCGACCGGTGGTGCGGGGACTGGTCGCCAGGCGCGAGTGCAGCGAGCGTCCGGTAGGTCGCGAGGCACGAGCGGCCGTGGGCGAACTGTGACGTGCTCGGGCCGTCCGAGCCCGTGACCTCGCCAGCGCCTGACCGCCGCTCCTTCGTCGCGGCTGGCGACCGGTGGTGCGGGCCCTGGTCGCCAGACGCGAGTGCGGCGAGCGTCCGGTGGGCCGCGAGGCACGAGCGGCCGTGGGCGCACCACGCACGGTGCCCGACGCCCGCACGCACGACGAACGGCCGGCCACGGTGTCCCGTGACCGGCCGTTCGCGGTGGCTGGGTCAGGCCTGCTGCGCCTCGGCGGCCTTCTTCTGCTCCTCGACCTTGCGGTGGACCTCGTCCATGTCGAGGTCGCGCACGGCCTGGATGACCTGCTCGAGCGCGGGCGCCGGCAGGGCACCGGCCTGCTGGAAGACCAGCACGCCGTCGCGGAAGGCCATCAGCGTGGGGATCGACGAGATGCCGACCGCGGCGGACAGCTGCTGCTCCGCCTCGGTGTCGATCTTGCCGAACGTGATGTCGGAGTGCTGCTCGCTCGCCGCGTCGTAGATGGGAGCGAACATCTTGCACGGTCCGCACCAGCCGGCCCACCAGTCGATCAGCGTGATGCCGTCCTGGTCGAGGGTCGACTCGAAGGTCTCGGTCGTGAGGTCAATGGTGCTCATGTCCTTCTCAACGGCGCCCGGCGCTCCGGCATTCCCGGCACCCAGCGCAGCCGCACGACGCGGCGGTGCACCGCGCGGCGACGGCAGCACCGCGCAGATACTCACGGAATGCGGCGATTCCTGCTGCGCGGCGACCGAACGGGGCGCATCATGGTCGAACGCTGATCCACGGGAGGGAGCCCGGTCGCGCCGCGACGGGTCGGTGTGGCGCCTCGGCGGCGGCCCGTGTCCGGTCCGCCGCCGAAAGCGCCCGTCGTCCGGCGGTGGTTGCCGCCGGGTGGCACCATCGACGCATGGATCGGCGCACCCTGCTCAGCTCGGCTGCCGCGATCGGCGCGGCCGCGCTCGTCGGGTGCTCGCGGTCCGACGACGACGCTCCGCGCCCCACCCCGTCGACGCCCGCCGCCACGGGGCCGGCCGGCGACGCCACGGACGACTCGTGGACCGACCTCGAGGTGGCCGACACCGTCGCGACGGGACTCAACGTCCCGTGGGGCATCGCCTTCCTCGCGGACGGCGCAGCGCTCGTCGCGCAGCGCGACGACGCCTCGGTGGTGCGCATCGGTGCCGACGGCGGCGTCGACGAGCTGGGCGCCGTTCCCGGCCTGACGACCGGCGGGGAGGCGGGACTGCTCGGCATCGCGCTCGACCCCGACGACGAGTCCGTGCTGTACGCCTACGTCACGACAGGGGCCGACAACCGCGTGGTGCGCCTGAGCACCGACGGCGGCCGGCTCTCCGAGCCCGACCCGATCCTGACCGGTATCCCGGTCGGTGGTCGTCACCACGGCGGGCGGCTGCTGTTCGCTCCCGACGGCACTCTCTTCGTCGCGACGGGCGACGCCGGTGACGGCGCGCTCGCGCAGGACAGGGCATCGCTGGGAGGCAAGATCCTGCGCATCACCACCGAAGGTCGTGCTGCCGACGACAACCCGTTCGACAACCGCACCTGGTCGTACGGTCACCGCAACGTCGAGGGACTGGCGTTCGACGCCGACGGACGGTTGTGGGCCTCGGAGTTCGGGGAGAAGACCGCCGACGAGCTGAACCTGATCGAGCGGGGCGGCAACTACGGCTGGCCGCAGGTCGAGGGCACGGGAGGTGGCGACGGACTGGTCGACCCGCTCGTCACCTGGAGCACCGACGACGCCTCGCCGGCGGGTCTCGCCGTCGCTCGGTCGACCGCCTTCCTCGCCGCGCTGCAGGGCGAGTGCGTGTGGGCGGTCCCCCTCGAGGGCGAGAAGGCCGGGAAGCCGAAGCGCTTCCTCACCGGTCACGGTCGACTGCGCAACGTGGTGGTCGCACCCGACGACTCGCTGTGGGTCACGACGAGCAACACCGACGGACGTCAGGTGCCGAAGAAGGGCGACGACCGCATCCTCCGGGTCACCTTCAGCTGACGCGCCGGGGTCGGCCGGCGCCGGAGACTACTGACGCGTAGGGCTGTCGTGCGGCCGAGACATGAGGTTACCGTCATGTCATGGACGAGACGAGCTTCGACATCGATCGCACCCTGCTCGCCGAGGCGTCGCGCCGCTTCCCGGCTCATCGGCTCCCTCGGCTCGAGGCGCACCCCACCAGCGACGTGGCCTACCTCGACGCCCCGGGCACCGAGTTCGCCCGCCACGCATGGGACGAGGGCGGCCACAGCTGATGCCGTGACCGCCCTCGCGGGTGGTGCGTGAGTCCGAGACTCAGAGCGGGCGGATGTTCGCCGCCTGCAGGCCCTTCTGGCCCTG
>JALRKU010000486.1 GCA_023254755.1 Aeromicrobium sp.
ACGCCCACCACACGGTCGAGGACACCGCCATCAGCATCGGCCAGGCCATCCGCGAGGCGCTCGGCGACAAGGTGGGGATCCGCCGCTACGGCAACGCCACGGTGCCCCTCGACGAGGCGATCGCGACGGCGGTCGTCGACGTGTCGGGTCGCCCCTACTTCGTGCACTCCGGCGAGCCGGAGCGTCAGATCACGGCTGTCATCGGCGGTCAGTACGTCGGCTCGCTCACGGGCCACGTGCTCGAGTCGCTCGCGCACCACGCCGGCGTGACGATGCACGTCACCCTGCTCGGTGGCCGCGACCCGCACCACATCGCCGAGGCACAATTCAAGGCCGTGGCACGAGCGTTCCGCGACGCCGTCGCGCTCGATCCTCGCGAGACCGGCGTGCCCTCCACGAAGGGTGCGTTGTAGCCATGACCACCGGACCGCGCGTCGCGGTCCTCGACTACGGATCGGGCAACCTACGCTCCGCCGTGCGCGCGGTGGAACGGGCCGGTGCCTCCCGAGGAGCCGTGGTCGAGCTGACCGCCGACCCTGCCGTCGCGCTGGAGGCCGACGGGCTGCTGGTGCCCGGCGTCGGTGCCTACGAGGCCTGCATGCGAGGGCTGTCGTCGGTCGACGGCGAGCGCATCATCGAGCGTCGGCTCATCGCGGACCGACCGGTGCTGGGCATCTGCGTCGGCATGCAGATCCTGTTCGCCGAGGGCGTCGAGCACGGCGTGCGCACGGCGGGCTGCGGCGAGTGGCCGGGGGTCGTCGAACGACTCCAGGCGCCGATCGTGCCGCACATGGGGTGGAACACGGTCGAGGTGCCCACGGGGTCACGCATGTTCGCGGGTCTGGAGCACGAGCGCTTCTACTTCGTGCACTCGTTCGGTGTGCGCAGGTGGGCGCTCGACGGCGACACGCCGCTGCGCAAGCCCCGTGTCACGTGGACCGAGTACGGCGGCGACCGTTTCGTCTCGGCCGTCGAGCACGGCCCGCTGTGGGCCACGCAGTTCCACCCCGAGAAGTCCGGTGACGCCGGGCGCCGTCTGCTCGAGAACTGGATCGCGACCTTCTGACACGACGCGGCCCGGGTGCGACCGCGATGGTCGCGCCCGGGCCGGGTCAGGATCTGGTCAGCCGCGCGTGAGCGACTTCGTCCAGGTGATCTTGTCGTACGTGCCCGAGATGTCGCCGTACGTCTCGTCCGACTCCGCCTCGTTCACGTAGCGGTCGGCGGCGACCGCCACGCGCAGCTTCGAGGGGTAGCCGAGGCACTTGCGGTTGATCGACGCCGAGATGGTGCCGTTGGCGCCGGTCGTCACGGTCACGGGCACGTCGCACACGTCCTGCCCGTTCGACCGGTACACGACAGCCTCCTCCTCGTCGACGTTCACGAGGAATCGCGTGGGCTCGCTCTGGCCGTTGAGACGGAAAGCGAACGTGACGAAGGTGTCGTCCTTCAGGACGCGGAACTTGGCCGAGACCTTCAGGCGGGTCTTCGTGTGGTCAGCGGTGAAGCTCTTGATGTCGACGCCGGAGGCGCGGCTCTCGGCATCCTCGACCGACGTGCCCTCGAGGTCCTCCTCGTCGGCGAAGCGCACGACGTCGCCGCTGGCCTCCTTGACGGTGGTCTTCTGGGCGAATGCGGTTCCCGAGGCCCCGACGACCAGTCCGGTCGCGAGGGCGGTGGTGGCGAGCAGACGAAGCGTCCTGCGCACAGGTGTCTCCTTGACGGTGGTTGACTGAATCGAGACGGACTGTACCGGTCGCCGAGGGCCGCCGACGGCGTTCTGCGAAGAAGTGCGTCGGTGGACCGCCTCGGTCACCATCGCGGCCGACACGGACCACCTCCTCGCACGACGCGACCCGAGCGCGCCGCGACGGCGCACCCGGGTCGGGTCAGGGGTGGATCAGCCGCGCTTGAGCGACTTCGTCCACTGCCAGTCGTCGTTGCCGAGGAAGTCCTCGTAGTAGTCGCCCGAGCCGTCGACAGTCTCGGTGTCGGCGACGACGGTCGCCCGCAGCTTCGACGGGTAGCCGAGGCACTTGCGGTTGATCGAGGCCGAGATCGTGCCGTTCGGGCCGGTCTTCACCGAGATCGGCAGCTCGCACGCGACCTCGCCCGTGCTGAGCTGGAAGACGACCGCGTCCTCGTCGTCGAGGTTGAACAGCACCCGAGTCGGCTCGGACTTGCCGTTCAGCCGGAAGTACACGTAGATCGTGGTGTCGTCCTCGACGGTGCGGAACTTGGCCGACACCTTCACCCGGGTCTTCGTGTGGTCGACGCTGAAGCTCTTGATGTCGGCGCCCGAGGCGCGGCTCTCGGTGTCCTCGAGGGCGACGCCGTCGCTCGCCCCCTCGTCGTCGGCGTAGCGGAGCACGTCCCCGCTCGCGTCCTTGACGGTGGTCTTCTGGGCGAATGCGGTTCCCGAGGCCCCGACGACCAGTCCGGTCGCGAGGGCGGTGGTGGCGAGCAGACGAAGCGTCCTGCGCACAGGTGTCTCCTTGACGGTGGATGAGC
>JALRKU010000114.1 GCA_023254755.1 Aeromicrobium sp.
TCGTCGCCCTCGAACGAGCGGTCGAGGCGGCACCCGACGGGCTCGATCCGGCCGACTGCGACAGCGAGGTCGACCGCATCACCGCCGAGCTCCGCGACCTCACCGAGCTGCTCCGGCTGGAGGCCGGGCTCGACGGACGCCGGGCCGCCCTCGCCGAGCTCGGCGCCCGCCGCGACCTGATGGTCGAGGAGCGCAGCGCGGTCGCGGCACGGCTCGAGGCCCAGCCGGAGCGTCGCGCCGCGGTCGACGCGCGCCTCGTCGCACTGCGCCAGCGTCTCGCGGACCGGGGTGCGCTGGAGGCCGCGGCCGGCCAGGCCCGGGCCGCCCTGCTGGCGGCCCGCGACGCCGAGGTCGCCCAGGCGAAGCTGGCCGACGCCACGGCGACGGTCAAGAAGTTCGCCGGCGACGCCACGGCGGCCGTGGCCGTGCTCCACGACGTCCAGGTCAGCCGCATCCGCGGCATGGCGGGCGAGCTCGCGAGCCAGCTGGTCGTGGGGGAGTCGTGCATGGTGTGCGGCTCGGAGTCGCATCCGCGTCCCGCTGCACGCGGCGCCGACCACGTCGACCAGCACCGCGTCGACGCGGCGCAGAAGCACGTCGACCAGCTCACGGCCGCGCTCGACGAGGCGCGGACCGCGCACGTCGTCCTCCAGCAGCAGGTCGCGCACCTGCGCGACCAGGCCGGGGGTCTCGACGTCGCCGCTGCCACCGGCCGCCGAGACGCCGCGGTCGCCGCACTCGCAGCGCTCGACGACGTCCAGGACGATCACGACGCCGCCGTCCACGAGATCGAGCTGATCGACGCCGAGACCGAGACGCTTCGCCGCCGCGTCGCCGATCTGGACCGCGCCCTGGCGTCGCTCGCCGAGCAGGTGCGACGGACCACGGACGACCTCGACGCCGATGCGACGAGGGTCGCTGCCGCAGCCGTGGACGAGCCGATCGCGTCGACCGTCGATCGGCTCCAGGCCGAGCGTCGGACGATCCGCGAGCTCCGCGACGCCACCGCCGCGCACGCGTCGGCCGCGCGGGCGGCGTCGACGGCCGCTGCCGAGCTGGCCGCGCGCCTGGTCGAGCACGCCTTCGCTGCGGTCGACGACGTCGACCGCGGCACGCTCGCGACGGCGGACCTCGAGCGGCTCGAGCACCAGGTCACGGCCCACCGCGAGGAGCGCGCCCGGGTCGAGGAGGGCTGGGCCGATCCGGTCGTCGCGGCCCTCGTCGGCGACGAGCGGCCCGACGTCGAGTCCAGGCGATCCGCCCGCGACGCAGCGGCCGTCGAGCACGACGCCGCGGTCGGACGCGCGACCGTCGCTGCTCGCCGCCGCGCCCAGGTCCTGGCGGCGCTCGACGGCCTCGCCGCCGCCGCCTCGGCGCTCGACACGGCCGAGGCCGACGCAGCCGCCGTGATCCGCCTGGCGGGGCTGGCCGACGCGTCGTCACCGGAGAACCTGAAGAGGCTCACGCTCGGCACGTACGTCCTGCTGCGCCGGTTCGACGACGTCGTCGCAGCCGCCAACGGGCGGTTGGCGCGCATGTCGGGCGGTCGGTACGCCCTGCGCGTCACCGACCAGCGCGAGAGGTCGTCGTCCGGCCGGCGCACCGGACTGGCCCTGGCGGTCGTCGACGCCGACACCGGACAGGAGCGCGAGCCCCGCACGCTGTCGGGTGGCGAGCAGTTCTACTTCGCCGTGAGCCTGGCGCTCGGGCTGGCCGACGTGGTGCGCGCCGAGAGCGGCGGCGTGCGGCTCGGCACGCTGTTCGTCGACGAGGGGTTCGGCTCCCTCGACGGCGACAAGCTCGACGTCGTCATGGACGAGTTCACCCAGCTGGCCGCCGGTGGACGTTCGGTTGGCCTCGTCAGCCACGTCGAGGACCTCAAGCAGCGCGTCGCCGACCGCGTCGAGGTCCGTCGTGCCGCCGACGGCGTCTCCACCCTCCGGGTCCTGGCCGGCACCGCCTAGGCTTCCGACGTGACGTCCCCCTTCGGCCAGGTGCTCCTGGTCACCGGCAACGCGGAGTTCGAGGCCGAGCGCGTCCGGCGACGTGCCGTCACCGCTGTCGTGGCCGCGCAGCCCGACTGCCAGGTCACCGAGTCGACCGCTGCCGGGCTCCAGGCGGGGGAGCTGATGGGACTCACCAGCGCCTCGCTGTTCAGCGACTCCACCGCCGTCGTCATCACGGAGCTGCAGGACCTGCCCGAGCACGCGCAGTCCGAGCTGCTCGACTACGCCGCAGCGCCGTCCGACGACGTCGCCGTCGTGCTGGTCCACTCCGGCGGAGCCAAGGGCAAGGGCCTGCTCGACAAGCTGCGCAAGATCTCCGGCGTCACCGAGGTCAAGGTCGAGCAACCCAAGTACGAGCGCGGGCACGCCGAGTGGGTGCAGCGCGAGATCCGCGAGCTGGGCTCGTCGATCGACGCCGAGGCCGCCCTTGCGCTGGTGGAGTCGGTCGGCCAGGACCTCCGGGCGCTGGCCGGCGCTGCATCGCAGCTCGTCGCGTCCACCGAGCGACCCGTCGACCTGGACCTGGTGCGCCAGTACTTCGGCGGCCGCGCCGAGGTGCGGGGCTACGAGATCGCCGACGCGGTGCTCGCCGGACGGCTGCACGTCGCGATGGAGTCCAACCGATGGGCCGAGTCGGCGCGCACCGCGCCGCTGGTCATCACGGCCGCGATCGCCTCCGGGCTGCGCACCCTGGCCCGACTGGAGTCGGCCCCGGCGGGGCTGCGCGACGCCGAGGTCGCGGCGCTGGTCGGCGCACCGCCGTTCAAGCTCCGTGCCCTGCGACAGCAGCTGGCCGGCTGGGACGCGGCGGGCCTCGCGTCCGCCATCCGCGCGGTCGCCGACGCCGACCTCGAGGTCAAGGGCGGAGGAGGCGATCCCGGCTACGCGGTCGAGCGCATGCTCATCAAGGTCGCCTCGAGCCGAGTCCGCTGAGCACCCCCCCGGGACGAGAAACGCCCCGACCGCAACGGTCGGGGCGTCTCAGCGAAGTGGGGGTGACGTCAGAGCGACGCGGCCTTCTTGGCGATCGACGACTTGCGGTTCGCCGCCTGGTTCTTGTGGATGACGCCCTTCGAGGCAGCCTTGTCGAGCTTCTTGGTGGCCTCGCCGGCGAGGGTCTTGGCCTCGTCGGTGTTGCCGGCCTCGACGGCCTCGTTGAAGCGGCGGACCGCGGTCTTCAGCGCCGAACGGACCGACTTGTTGCGCTCGCGCGCGGCCTCGTTCTGCTTGTTGCGCTTGATCTGCGACTTGATGTTCGCCACGGAACGTCCTGTTTCTCTCGAAGCGGGTGATGAAAAGTGTGTGGGCGCGCGAAGTGCGCGCGACCAGCAACTCTATCAGCGACGGCCCGTGCCGCCCAAATCGAGACGACTCCTAGACTTTGCACCATGGAGCAGGTCTACGACGTCCTCAAGTACGTCCACATCGCGGCGTGGGTCGTCGTCCTCGTCGGCTACCTCAAGGACGTGCGCCACCCCGTCATCAACCAGTGGATGGCGCAGGGGTTGACGGTCGCCTTCGTGCTCGGCATCGCCCTGGTCGGCATCGCCTCGGCGAGCGACGACGTCGCCGACCCGAACAACGCCAAGGTCGCGGTCAAGCTCGCGATCGCGTTCGTCGCGGTCGGGCTGGCGCACTCGCTGCGCAAGCGACCCGCACCGAACCCGTTCGCCCACGTCGTCGCGGCGCTCGTGGTCGTGAACGTGGTCGTCGCGTACGCGTGGCGGTGACCATGTCGACCACGCCCCAGCCCGGGTCGACCGATCCCTCGGTCATCCGCAACTTCTGCATCATCGCCCACATCGACCACGGCAAGTCGACCCTGGCCGACCGCATGCTCCAGATCACCGGCGTGGTCGACGAGCGTGCGGCCCGCGCCCAGTACCTCGATCGCATGGACATCGAGCGCGAGCGCGGCATCACGATCAAGAGCCAGGCCGTCCGACTGCCGTGGGCGCCGCGCACGGGAGCTGACGCCGGCCTGACCCACGTGCTCAACCTCATC
>JALRKU010000308.1 GCA_023254755.1 Aeromicrobium sp.
TGGCGCAGGATCGACGGGTCGAAGAGGTCCTGCACGCGGATGCCGATGCGGGCGACCTTGTCCATGTACGTCGGACCGATGCCGCGGCCCGTCGTGCCGATCTTGGCCTTGCCGAGGAAGCGCTCGGTCACCTTGTCGAGAGTGACGTGATACGGCGTGATGAGGTGCGCGCTCGCGCTGATGAGCAGGCGCGAGGTGTCGACGCCGCGCGCCTCCAGCCCGGCCATCTCGTGCAGGAGCACCGCGGGATCGACGACGACGCCGTTGCCGATGACGGGCGTGCAGCCCGGGCTGAGGATGCCGCTGGGCAGCAGGTGGAGGGCGTACTTCTGGTCGCCGATGACGACGGTGTGCCCGGCGTTGTTGCCGCCGTTGAACTTGACCACGTAGTCGACGCGGCTGCCGAGCAGGTCGGTCGCCTTGCCCTTGCCCTCGTCGCCCCACTGGGCTCCCACGATCACGACAGCCGGCATCGGTCGGCACCACCCTTGAACGTGCGACAAGCCCCGGTAGCGGGGCTCTTACCGCGGCAGTCTACCGCGAACCGACCTCTACTGTGGCTCCGTGACGTCGACATCTCGCCAGCTGCTGGCCATCACGAACGCCCAGGCCGGCTCGGCGGACGACGTCGTCGAGGCGCAGGTGATCGGCGTGCTCCGCACGGGCGCGCAGGTCGAGGTCGCGGCGACCTCGGGAGCAGACGACCTGGCCCGGGCGCTCGCGGCGCACCCCGACCTCGACGCCGTGGTCGTGCTCGGCGGCGACGGGTCGCTGCACGCCGTCGTGCAGGCTCTGCACGACGCGGACCGCCTGGACGTGCTGGTCGCCCTGGTGCCGCTGGGCACCGGCAACGACTTCGCCCGCACCGTCGAGCTGCCCGACGACCCGGTCGCGGCGGCCCGGGTGGTGCTCGAGGGATCGCCCCGCACGCTCGACCTCGCCCTCACCGGCGACGGTGAGGTGGTCGTCAACGCGATCCACGTGGGCATCGGCGCCGAGGCCGCCGCAGCGGCGGGCCCGTGGAAGAGGTGGCTCGGACCCGTCGGCTACGTCATCGGCTCGATCATCGCGGGCTTCACCCGACCTGGTTCGGTCGTCGAGGTGACGGTCGACGGCGTCGTCGTCACGTCCGGCCGGCCCGTGCTCCAGGTGGGCGCCGGTCTCGGCCGCTTCGTCGGAGGCGGAGGCGAGCTGCTGCCCGAGGCCGACCCGGGTGACGGCGAGCTCGACGTGGTCGTGTCGACGGCCGCTCCCCGGCTGCGTCGGCTGGGCTACGCGGTGGGACTGCGGCGCGGCGAGCACCACCGCCGCGACGACGTCGAGTACCTGCGCGGCGCCAACGTCACGGTCCGCGGCGACGCCGTCCGAGCGACGAACGACGGCGAGCTGGGCGAGCCCGCCACCGAGCACTCCTGGACCCTGCTGCCCGCGGCGTGGCGTCTCGTCGTGCCCTCGTGACCACCGACGACGGACCCGCCCGGCAGATCCTCGCCGTCGCAGTCCCCGCGTTCGCGGCGCTCGTCACCGAGCCGCTGATGCTGCTCGCCGACACCGCGATCATCGGCCACCTCGGTACCGAGCCGCTCGCGGGCCTCGCGGTCGCGTCGGTCGCGCTGACCACCGTCGTGGGCCTCTGCATCTTCCTGGCCTACGGCACGACGTCGGCGGTCGCCCGCAGCCACGGCGCCGGCGACGAGGCGGCCGCGATGGCGCAGGCGGCGGGCGGTCTGTGGCTGGCGGCCGGGCTGGGCGCACTGCTGGCTGCACTCACGGCCGCCACCGCGGGCCCGGTCACCGATGTGCTCGCCAGCTCTCCGGAGGTGGCCGAGCAGGCCCGCACGTACCTGCTGATCAGCGCTGCCGGGGTGCCCGCGATGCTCGTGCTGCTCGCCGCGACGGGCGCCCTGCGGGGCGTGCTCGACCTGCGGACGCCGCTGGTCGTGACCGTCGTGGTCGCGCTCCTCAACGTCGTGCTGAACGTCGCCCTGGTGTACGGCGCTGGTCTCGGGGTCGGCGGCGCCGCGACTGGCACCGTGGTCGCGCAGTGGGTCGGGGCGACGTGGCTCGTGGCCGCGGTCGTGCGCCACGGCCGGGCGGCGGGGGCGGATCTCGCTCCGCGTCCCGGCCCCGTGGTCGACGCGGCGCGCACCGGCGGGCCGCTCGTGGTCCGCACGGCGACGCTCAGGGCGTCGCTGCTCCTGGCCACCGCCGTCGCGGCCTCGTTCGGCGACGCGTCGCTGGCGGCGCACCAGGTCGCGACGACCGTCGTGACGTTCTGCGCCTTCGCGCTCGACGCCCTCGCGATCGCCGGGCAGACGCTCACCGGCCGCGCGCTCGGCGCCGGCGACGCCACCGGAGCCCGGGCGCTCACGGCCCGGATGGTCCGCTGGGGCTGGGGGTGCGGAGCGGTCATGGCCGTGCTGCTCGCCGCAACCGCGACCTGGTTGCCGCACCTGTTCACCAGCGACGACGCGGTCGTCGACGTGCTCGTGCCCGTGCTGCTCGTCGCGGCAGCGGTGCAGGTGGTGTCGGGACCGGTGTTCGTGCTCGACGGCGTGCTGATCGGCGCGGGCGACGGGCGCTACCTCGCCGCAGCCGGGCTGGTCGTGCTCGCGATCTACGCGCCGCTCGCGCTCGCGGTGCAGGTGACCGACGCCGGACCGACCTGGCTCTGGGTCGCGTACGGCGGCTTCATCGCGGCGCGCTGGGTCACCCTGGAGGCGCGGCGGCGCAGCGAGCGCTGGGTGGTGCTCGGCGTCTGATCAGCCGACGAGAGCCGCGTAGGCCTCGGGGCTCGACTCGTGCAGGAACTCTCGGCAGCGGTGCGCCTCGGCCTCGTCGCCGAGGCGGGCCGACGCCTCCCCCAGGGCGGCGAGCGAGCGCAGGAACCCCCGGTTGGGCTCGTGGCTCCAGGGCACCGGACCGTGGCCCTTCCAGCCGTTGCGGCGCAGCAGGTCGAGCGAGCGGTGGTACCCCGTGCGCGCGAACGCGTAGCCCTCGAGGTCCAGACCGTCGGCGAGCGCCGCCTCGGCCAGCGTGATCCACGCGTCGATCGAGTCGGGGTGCAGCGCGGCGACGTTCCGCGCATCCGTCCCCTCGGCCAGCTCGGCCGCCCCCGGGTCCGCCGGCAGCTTCGTCTCGGGCGGCTCGCCCAGCAGGTTCGTCATGCCCCGAACCTAGCCCGCCCCCCGCAGCGCCGTCGGGCCGGCCGCGGATTACCACGTCCACGTGGTAATCCGGTGCTTCGCTACGCACGCAAGCGTGGCCAAGCACTCGTAAACGGCGCTAAGCCAGAGGGATGGTCGTCGAGTTTCGGGCGTACAGACGGCGGGACGTCTCCAACCCGCGAAGGATGCGCTGGGCAGTCACCTGACGTCGGTCGACTCCGAGATCGGACCAAGTCCATCGAGAGACTCCGCGGCCGAGCTCACGGATCCCGTCCTCGCGACGCTTCTCCCGCACGACGACCTCACCGGGCGCCAGGCCCGAGCTGACCCTGCCGTACTTGAACAACCCGTCGAACTCGCCCACGTGTCGGTGCGCGGGCCAGTCGAAGTCGGTGCGGCCGACAAGACGTCCGTCGGAGGCGAACAGCTCCACCTGGGTGTCGGGACGCGGGATGTTCTCGCGGAAGAACAGGTACATGGACCGCGACTCCCCGACGCTCTCGCACCCCGGGTCAGCCAGCCTCATGGCAAGTCTCGCGTTCCGACTGCCCGGCCAGCAGCGCGCGCGGTCGGCCCACTCCACCAGCTCGTCTGGCGCGACGACGCCGGCGTGGAGGGCGCTGTTGATCGTGACGAGCGCTGGCTCGACGCCCGTGGCGCACGCCGACTCCATGACCGCGCGGGCCGGTGCGACGACGACCAGACCGTCCACCTCCACGACGTCCGCGCTGTCGATGCTCGGGGCGTGGAACTGGACTCCCGCTTCGCGGCGACTCTTGCGCCCATCGAGCCTGGTGACGTGGACGAGGTCGAGATCGATGCCGAACGAGGTATTGGTGTGGAAGACCGCGGCCGAGTGGTGACTGAGGACGTAGCCCTCGCCGAGGCGGCTGAGCACGCTGCGGGCGAGCAGTCGATGCCGCCCCTCCGGCGTCAACGGGTCGTGGACGGACCGCAACGCGTACGTGCCGTGGCGCAGCCTGACCAGAACGCCGCGACGGACCGCCTGCTTGATGTCGACGTCGGTCAGCCCGGACCGGACAAGGCGCCCGCGCGACGCATACCCGCCGCCGGCGCACGCGAGGGCGATCACGTCGTCGATCATGCGAACCACGATGGATCGCGAATCGTCCGCCCGCGACCGTCCTGTTCAGCCCTGTGGACACGCTCGTCGTTCGTCGTCCGGTGTGCACGAGCCAAGCTCAGCCACGTTTGCCGCGACTTAGCGCCGCGTGTGTCCGTAGCCATGCAGCGGAATACCACGTGCACGTGGTAATCCGCGGCGCCCGTCAGATCTTGGTGCCGGCGGAGCGGAGGTTCTGGCAGGCCTCGACGACGCGGGCGGACATGCCGGCCTCGGCGGCCTTGCCCCA
>JALRKU010000376.1 GCA_023254755.1 Aeromicrobium sp.
GATGACCGGCAGCGGGGTGACGGCGGCGAGCATGCCCGGCAGGTGGGCCGCTCCCCCGGCGCCGGCGATGATCACCTCGAGGCCACGACCGTGCGCGTCGCGGCCGTAGGCGAGCATCTCGTCGGGCATCCGGTGCGCCGACACGACGTCGGCCTCGTGCGCCACGTCGAACTCGGCCAGCGCCGTCGCCGCGGCCTCCATGGTGGGCCAGTCCGAGTCCGACCCCATGACGATCCCGACGCGCGCGCTCATGGCGTGATCGTACCGAGCGGCGTCAGCCGTCGGTGAGCAGCGCGGCGGCGGCGCGAGCGCGCCCGAGCACGTCGTCGAGGTCGTCGCCGGTGGCCGTCACGTGACCGACCTTCCGTCCGGGCTTGACCGGCTTGCCGTACAGGTGGACGTGCACGGTCGGGTCGGCCTCCAGCGCGGCGTCGCGGGCGGCCGGCAGGTCGGTGACCGAGCCGCCGAGCACGTTGACCATGACCGACCACGGCTGCCGGGGATCGGCCGGGCCGAGCGGCAGGTCGAGCACGGCGCGGACGTGGTTCTCGAACTGGCTCGTGAACGCGCCGTCGATCGACCAGTGGCCCGTGTTGTGCGGGCGCATCGCCAGCTCGTTGACCAGGATGCGCCCGTCGGTGGTCTCGTACAGCTCGACCGCGAGCACCCCCGTCACGTCGAGCTCGGTCGCGATCGTCGTCGCGATCCGGCGCGCCTCGGCCGCGAGGTCCGGCGCCAGGTCGGGTGCGGGAGCGATCACCTCGAAGCAGACGCCGTCCTTCTGCCGTGACTCGACCACCGGGTAGGTCACGGTGTCGCCGTTCGGCCGACGAGCGACCAGCACCGAGAGCTCACGGCGGAAGTCGACGAGCTCCTCGGCGAGCAGCTCTCGGCCCGACGCGAACGGCTCGGCGAGGTCCTCGGGACCACGGACGACCCAGACGCCCTTGCCGTCGTAGCCGCCCCGCGTGGTCTTGACGACCGCCGGGTAGCCGAAGTCGTGCATGTCGTCGACCAGGTCGTCGAGGTCGTCGGAGTCGCGGCCCAGCACCTCGAACAGCGGGCACGGGATCCCCAGCAGGCTCAGCCGCACCCGCATCTCTCCCTTGTCCTGCGCGTACAGCAGCGCCTCGGGGCCAGGCCGGCAGGCGTGGCCCTCGGCCGCCAGCGTGCGCAGGTGCTCCGGTGGCACGTGCTCGTGGTCGAACGTCACGACCGGGGCATCGGCGACGGCCGTGCGCAGGTCGTCGATGCTGGTGTGGTCGCCGACCACCTGGTCGGGGATCACCTGCGCCGCGGACACGTCGGGACCCTCGGCCAGGAGCCTCAGCCGCAGGCCGAGGCCGACCGCCGGGGGCTGCATCATCCGGGCGAGCTGTCCGCCGCCGATCACCGCGAGGTCGGGCTGGTGCGTCACCGCGCCAGCCTATCGGCGCGGGTCAGGTGGACCGGAAGGTGCGTCGCTCGCTGACCGTGATGGGCGAGACGAGGCCGAATCCGCGGAGGGACCTCGGCGGCAGCGTGCGCTGCTCGAACTCCGCCCCCAGCTGCGACGCGGTCGCCTCGTCGACCAGCAGACGGTTGCTGCGCGCGACGCCGGTGAGCCGCGCCGCGAGGTTGACCGGGGGGCCGAACACGTCGCCCATCCGGCTCAGGACCGATCCCGTCGCCAGACCCACCTTGACGTCGGGGATGCTCGTGCGGCCCGCCATGTGCGCGATGAGGTCGAGCGCGATCCGAGCGCCCTTCGACGCGTCGTCGGCCGTGAAGAGCACCGCGTCGCCGAGCGTCTTGATGACCCGGCCGCCACCCTCGGTCACGACGTCGGTGCACTCGTCCTCGAAGTCCTCGACCAGGTGGCCGAGCGCGTCCTCGTCGAGGTCGTTGCTCAACGACGTGAACCGGCTCAGGTCGACGAAGCCGACCGTCAGGTACGACGAGAGCAGCTCCTCCTCGGTGGCGCCGAGGGCCTCGATGCGCGCCGCGGCCGCCGCGAGGTGGCGCCGCCACGCGTAGAGCATCAGCTGCTCGAACCCGGGCGCGGCGAGCCGCGCCAGCTCGACCGCCCGCTCGAGCCGGCTGTCGGCCTTGCCGACCGACACGTCGCGCTCGACCTGCTCGACCAGCGCCTCGACCTGCCAGTCCGCCAGCCGCGACATCGTGCGCCCCAGCGCCCGGGTCATCCGGTACACGGTCTGCTCGTCGAGCAGGCCGGTCTCCATCGCGTCGCGCACCGAGTCCAGCGCCGCCACGTCGTGCCGGCCGAACGCCGCGGCGCCCGCGACCTCGGGGAAGCCCAGGGCCCGCCACAGCCGTCGGGCCTCCTCGTAGTCGAAGTCGCCCTGCTGCGAGACCTGCTCCCCGGTGAGCTCGGCGTCGGAGCCCAGGATCAGCCGGACGAGCTGCTCGCGCAGGTGCGTCCGGTCGACCGGTGCCGGTGGGTCAGACGGACTCATCGCGTCCGGACGTGCCGTGGGCCTCCATCACCAGGTTGCTCACGGTGCGGTGGAAGGCCTCGATGCCGGGGATGTCGTCGAGCCGCAGGCCAGACTGCTCGCTGGCGTCGTGGATGACGAGCGTCCCGCAGCCGAGGATGCGGTCGTTGAGGTTCTTCTCGAACGCGACGTCGTTGATGCGGCTGAGCGGGATGACGCGGCCCGAGCGGGTCAGGATGCCCTTCTGCTCGACGATGCGCTTGTTGGTGAGCGTGTAGGTCCAGGTGATCCAGCGCAGCCACGGCAGGACCGACCCCGCGACGATGAGCACCAGGCCCAGGGCGAGCACGACCCACCTGAGGTTGCCCCCCGCGGCGTCGCCCACGACCTTCATCAGGAATCCCGTCGCGCCGGCCACGACCAGCAGGATGAGGAACGGCAGGATCAGCACCTTCACGTGGGTGCGCGTCGTGGCGATCGTCTGCTCGCCGTCGATCATCAGCTTGCGGGGCAACGTCATGGCGGAAGTCTGTCACGCCGGGCCGGTACGGGGGTGCTTTCAGGGCCGGATCGGCCGGACGTGCGTGACGTCTCCGGCGCTGACCGCGCGCCCGGCCACGACGAGCCGGCCGTGCTGGTCGATCGTCTCGGCGACGCCCACCAGGTCGGAGCCGTCGGGCAGCTGGACCCGGACCGTGCTGCCGACCGTTCCGCAGCGCTCGAGGTAGCGGCGGCGCAGGGTCGGCGTGGGGTCACCGCCGTCGGTCAGCCACGCCCGGTACAGCCGCTCCAGGTGGTCGAGCAGGACGGCGAGCACGGCCGTGCGATCGGTCTCGTGGGCACCGGCGAGCAGCAGCGACGTGGCGGTGGGCACCGGCAGCTCGGACTCGGTGAGCGCGACGTTGAGCCCGACCCCGACGACGGCTGCAGGACCCGTCGGCGTCTCGACGCGCTCCAGCAGGATCCCTGCCAGCTTGCGGTCCTCGACCAGCACGTCGTTGGGCCACTTGAGCGTGCTCCGGACGCCGAGGTCGTCGGCGGCGGCGTCGACCGCGAGCCCGGCGAGGAGCGGCAGCCACACCCAGGCGCCCGGGGGCACGTCCGGGCGCAGCACGACGGAGACGGCGACGGCCGCACCGGGCACGGTCTCCCAGGTCCGGTCGAGCCGCCCGCGTCCGGCGACCTGACGCTCGGTCGTCACGACCAGGCCCTCTGCGGCGCCGTCGCGGGCGGCCGCGGCGGCGTCGGCGTTCGTGCTGCCGGTCGACTCCGAGACCCGGACCTCGGTCCACGTGCGCCCCGGCCCGGTCAGCGCGGAGGTCAGGACGGAGGCGTCGATCGGGCGGCGTGCGGTCACGGGCTCAGCCTCACACATCGCCCGTGCGGCATCATCGCCCTGAACGAGGAGGAACCGGATGAGAGTCGTCCTGGCGTCGCAGTCACCCGCCCGACTCGCCACCTTGCGGTCGGCGGGGATCGAGCCCGAGGTCGTCGTGTCCGGCGTCGACGAGGAGCAGGTGCAGTCGACCGATCCCGCGAACCTGGCCGCCGCGCTGGCCCAGCTGAAGTGCCGGACCGTCGCGGAGCAGGTGGGGGCGGACGCCCTGGTGATCGGCTGCGACTCGGTGCTGGCCTTCGACGGCGAGATCCTCGGCAAGCCCACGGGCCCCGACGACGCCGCTGCTCGGTGGCGGCGGATGCGGGGCTCGTCCGGCGTCCTCCACACGGGCCACTGCGTGCGCCTGCACGGCGAGGAGTTCGTCGAGGCCGCGGCCACCGTCGTGCACTTCGCCGACGTCACCGACGCCGAGATCGACGCCTACGTCGCGACGGGCGAACCGCTCCACGTGGCGGGCGCGTTCACGATCGACGGCCTCGGTGGAGCGTTCGTGCGCGGCATCGAGGGCGACCACCACAACGTCGTGGGGCTGTCGCTGCCGCTGCTGCGCGACCTCGTCGGCGACCTCGGCGTGCCCTGGCACACGCTCTGGAACCGCGCCTAGCGGTCGGCGGCGGAGGGCACGTCGCCCAGCAGGGCGACCGCGTCGTCGACCCGGCCCGCCCCGTACGCCCGGAGCAGGTCCGCGATCTCCGGCCACCGGTCCTCGATGGCCCGGGCGGCGGCCAGCACGTCGGTCGCACCGACGCGCCGGCGGAACGACGCCTGCACCAGCTCGGCGGCCTCGAGGCGGGACGTGCGGCGGCTCGTCCCGGTCAGCACCTCGCCCGCCGATCCTGCCGCCCTGACCTGCTCGAGGGCCGTCTCGACGTCGAGCCGCCCGGCCGCCACGTGGTCGCTGACCTCGACCAGCACCCGAAGCCGCTGGGCGGCCGCCGGGTTGCCGATCTTGATGCGATGACCCGTCATGACCTGCGAGAGCATCGGGGCGGACATGCCGAGGACGGTGGCGACGCGAGCCTGGGACAGCCCGAGCACGGCCCGGCACCGGTCGACGATGTCGCGCAGCGGCTCGCCGTAGATCTCGCGCTGCGCGACGCGGTTCGCCTCGACGTCGGCCACGATCTCTCCTCCCGCCGATGTTTGCAGACGTGAACGACTCCATGTTGACATGGCGTCGAATCGGCGTACAGACTGGGAAACGCGTTTGCTAGTGCAAATACCTGACGACGACACGCCTGGGGGAACGATGCTCCGACTCATCACCGCGATCCTCGCGACACTCACGTCCCTGACCTGGGCGGCACAGCCCGCCTCGGCGGAGGAGGCCGTCGACCCGGACAGCCGCATGGTCCTGGTCCTCGACTCCTCGGGATCGATGGCCGAGAAGACGCCCGACGGGTCGACGCGCATCGCGGCCGCGAAGGACGCCCTCCGGAGCGTGATCGGCTCCCTCCCGCAGGACCAGGAGGTGGGCCTGCGCGTCTACGGCGCCAAGGTCTTCGACCGCAAGGACGACGGCGCCTGCACCGACTCGCAGCTGATCGTGAAGCCCGGCACCGACAACCGCGACGAGCTCGAGGACGCCCTGGGCGACTACGAGCCGTACGGCGAGACGCCGATCGGCTACGCGCTGCAGCAGGCCGGGAAGGACCTCGGTTCCGAGGGCAGTCGGACGATCGTGCTGGTCTCCGACGGCGAGCCGACCTGTGCCCCCGACCCGTGCGTGGTCGCCGAGAAGCTGTCGAACGACGGCATCGACGTGCGCATCGACGTGGTCGGGCTCGACGTCTCGGGGGCCGCCCGCGACAAGCTGCGGTGCGTCGCCGAGAAGGGCAACGGCACGTACTACGACGCCGACAGCGCCGACGACCTGGTCGAGTCGCTCGACCAGTCCGCGACCCGCGCCTCCCGCCCGTTCGACCTGACCGGCGAGCCCGTCGAGGGCACGCCCGACGCAGCCGACGCACCCGAGCTCTCCACCGGGCAGTACCTGGACCGCATCCCGCTCGAGGGCGAGATCTTCTACCGCGTGCCGCGGACCGTCGACGCCAGCACGATCCACGTCGGCCTGATGAACACCGGCGAGCCGGGGTCGACCGGCAACGGCGTGCGTCTTACCCTCTACTCCCCCGCTGCCGAGGGCGAGGACGCCCCGCGCCAGTGCACGTCCAACAGCTCCCACGACGTGTCCCTGGGAGAACGACGGCCGTTCAGCTTCGTGTCGCAGAGCAGCTGGACGTCCGACCCGTCCGCGCCCTGCACGACGTCGTCCGAGATCCTTGTCGGCCTCGAGCGCGCGTCGGGCGACATCGGCAACCGCCCGGTGGAGATCGCGGTGTACGAGGAGCCGCCGCTGGCGGACGCCTCGGCCCGAGATCTGCCGCCCACCCCCGACGAGCCCGAGTGGGAGTCCCTCGAGCCAGGCACCCCCGTCGACGGCGTGGTGCCCGGCACCAGCATCGCGAACGCTCCGCTGGTCGAGGACGGCACCTACGCGTTCGACATCAACCCGGGCGAGACCCAGGTCGTCGCCGTGCCGCTCGACTGGGGCCAGGACGTGCAGGCCCAGCTCGACGCCCGGCTGACCGACGACGTCCTCGACGCCGCCGCGGTGGGCAGCGACATCGTGGTCGACGTGATCGACCCGCTGCGGGGCGACACCGGCGTCAGCTTCTTCGCCGACGAGCCCGACGACTGGTTCACGACCGCTCTCGGCAACGCACGCTTCGGCGACCGCCGGGACTTCCGCACCGGCGCCCAGACCCACACCGTCGCCTACCTGAACCGGGCGGACTCCAACCCGAAGACCAGGGCAGCACAGCTCGCGGGACGCCACTACTTCCGGGTCCGGCACAACGTGCGCGGCGAGGAGGCGAACCTCAAGTACACCCTGACGATCAAGCACCACGGCACCGCCGGCGAAGGGGCTCCGGAGTACGCGGCGGCGAAGGGCCTCGCTGCACCGACCGCGGAGTCCCGGCTCACGGTCGCCCCGCGGGCGGCCGTCGAGGAGGAGGAGCGGGCGTCGGCGGACGAGTCCGGCGACGGCGTTCCGTGGCTGCCGATCGGACTCGGCGGCGGCGGGATCGCGCTGCTCGGCGCTGCGGCCCTGGTGCTGCGTCACGCCCGCCGCTGAGCTAGCCGACGACGACGGCCGCGACCAGCAGGGCCACACCGAGCGCAGCGAGCACAGCGGCCAGCACGACCTCGCGGCGCACGGCGGGTCGCCGCTGGCGTCGCGTGGTCACCGGGCCGTCGGCGTCCCAGCCGGCCGGCCACGGCGGCAGCTGGTCGAAGACCTCGACCGGTTCGGGGATCTCGCCGTCGGGAAGGTCGAGGGCTCGCACCGCGGCGCGGGCCTCGGTCGCCGATGCGGGCCGTCGCGCGGGGTCGCGCGACGCCAGGGCCTCGAGCACCGTGCCGGCGGGCAGCTCGCCCAGGAGCTCCCGCGCCAGCACCCCGACCGCGAACAGGTCGTGGCTCGGGTGGGGGTCGTCGCCGAGGGCGGCCTCGGGCGCCTGGTACCCGCGGGTGCCGATGGACTCGCTCACGTGGGTGAGCCGCGGTTCGTCGCGGTGCCACGCGATGCCGAAGTCCGACAGGAGCGCGAACGGCTCGTCGGTGCCGGTCGGCCTCATCAGCACGTTGGCGGGCTTCACGTCGCGGTGCACCAGACCGGCCGCGTGCACCGCCTCGAGCGCCGCGAGCACGTGGTCGAGCACCACCCGGGCCCAGCTCCACGGAACTGTCCCGTGGTCGCCGAGCACCGTGGCCAGCGAGCCGCCGGCGACCACGGGCATCGCGATGAGGACCTCGTCGTCCTCACCCGACCAGCCGGTCGGTGTCACGACGTGCGGGTGGTCGATGCGCCACGACGACTCGCGCACGAAGCGCAGCAGCGCCGCGCCGTCGGACTGGCGCAGCACCTTCGCGGCGCAGTAGCGCTCCTCGCGGTGGTCCCAGGCGCGCCAGACGTCGCCCGTGCCGCCGCGACCGAGCAGGTCGACCAGCTCGTAGCGACCCGCGAAGACCTGACCCACGGGACGAGCCTACGGTCGCGACTACTCGACCGGCAGCCCGAGCCCACGAGCGATGAGCATCCGCTGCACCTCGCTCGTGCCTTCGCCGATCTCCAGGATCTTGGCGTCGCGATAGAACCGGGCGACCGGGTACTCCTCCATGAAGCCGTACCCGCCGAACACCTGCGTCGCGATCCGCGTGGCCGTGACGGCCGTCTCCGACGTGTACAGCTTGGCGATGGAGGCCGCCTGCTTGAACTGGGCGGCCGACGGGGCCGAGCCGCCGGCCAGCATCGCGTCCTTCATCGCGGCGGCCTGGTACGTCAGCGCCCGACCGGCCTCGGCCATCACCGCCAGGTCGGCGAGCTGGAACGCGACGCCCTGCTTGGCGCCGATCGGTCGGCCGAACGTGGTGCGCTCGCCTGCGTACTGCAGGGACAGGTCAAGGCAGGCCTGGATGCAGCCCACTGCGAGCGCTGCGATCGCGACCCGGCCGTCGTCGAGCGTCGCGAGGAACTGCGCGTAGCCGCGACCTTGCTCCCCCAGCAGGTGGTCGCGGGGCACCCTTGCGTCGGTGAACGTGAGGGGGTGGGTGTCGGAGATGTGCCAGCCGAGCTTGTCGTACGGGGGCTCGGCGACGAAGCCGGGCGTGCCCGCCGGCACCACGATGGTGGAGATCTCCGGGCGTCCCGACGCGCTCTGACCCGTGCGCGCCGTGACGGTCACGAGCGACGTGATCTCGCTGCCGGAGTTGGTGATGAACTGCTTGGAGCCGTTGACGACCCACTCGTCGCCGTCGAGCACCGCGCGGGTCGCGGTGGCGCCGGCGTCGGATCCGGCGCCGGCCTCGGTCAGCCCGAAGCCCGCGAGCCGCTGCCCCGCGACGAGGTCGGGCAGCCAGCGCTCCTTCTGCTCCTGCGTCCCGTAGGTCA
>JALRKU010000468.1 GCA_023254755.1 Aeromicrobium sp.
CGCGCCGTCAGGTGGTATCCGGTCACCGGCACGACCCACTGGAGCCTCTTCAGCTCGGCGCCGGTGGCGTCGACGCTCTTGGCCAGCTGGCGCTGCGAGATCTCGGTCTGGCTGGCCTGCGTCCTGGACTGCTTGTTGAACGTCGCCCGATCGAAGTCGCGACTGACGTCGACCGCGCCCATGTCGGTGCTGGCGTCGCTGGTGTACGACTCCGAGATCGTCTGGTAGTCGTCGGCCGCCAGGGAGTCGGAGTCGGTCGCGTTGCCCACCACGGTCGACAGGAGCCCGGCCACGATCAGCACCACCGAGCCGGCCATCGCGGGCGTGGGCCGCAGCGAGCGGCGGGACCGAGCCTTCGTCGCCACCCGGCGTCCACCGCGCTCGGTGGCTTTCGGGGTCGCCTGTCGTGTGTCGAGCCGGCGCTTCGGCACAGACGACACCTGCGACCTCCAGGGTGGGGGAAAACGGGCAACCACGACCCTAACCGACGATCGGACGGGTGCGAAATGGTTCTCACGAACCTGCCGCCCGGTTCTGCGCAGCGGGCGCCGCGTCCCCCGGGGAACGGACCGCCAGCTCCGCGGTTTGTGACCACTTTCACGCTGTCCCGCGACGCCGGCCGTGGGACCATCGGGCCCATGCCGGTCACGTTCGACCGTGCCGATCGTGTGGTCGTCGGATCCGTCGACGACGACGCGCTGGCACGTCTGAAGGCCCGCGCCCTGCTGATGTCCGGGCGCGAGGTCGTGTTCGTCGGTGGCGACCAGAGCGTGCAGCAGCTCGCCCGCACGGTCGTCGCCGAGGACGCCGGCACCCTCGTGGTGGACGGTCCCGCCACGAGCCTCGACGACCTCCGTTCCGCGCTGCGAGCGCTGGGACGACCGGACGTCGAGGTCGAGAGATGCGGAGAGTAGAGTCGATGCGGCTCGCCGCCGGGCGCCAGGTCGAACCGGGCCCGTGCAGGCCGCACACCCAATCGAGCAGGACGGAATCACCGTGGATCTGATGGAGTACCAGGCGAAGGAGCTCTTCGCCAAGCACGGCGTCACCACGACGCTCGGCACAGTCGTCACGACGCCCGAGGAGGCGAAGGCGGCGGCCGAGGCGATCGGTGGCGTGACCGTGATCAAGGCCCAGGTCAAGGCCGGCGGCCGTGGCAAGGCGGGCGGCGTCAAGCTCGCCAAGACGCCCGACGAGGCCTTCGAGCACGCGACCAACATCCTGCAGCTGGAGATCAAGGGCCTGCCGGTCAACCGGGTGCTCGTCACGCCGGCCACCCCGCCGGTCGAGGAGTACTACTTCTCCTTCCTGCTCGACCGCTCGAACCGCAGCTACCTGTGCATCGCGAGCGTCGAGGGCGGTGTCGAGATCGAGGAGGTCGCGAAGACCAACCCCGACGCCGTCAAGCAGATCCCGATCGACCCGGGCACCGGCGTCGACGAGGCGAAGGCGCGCCAGATCGCGACCCAGGCCGCGTTCCCCGAGGCCGTCTTCGAGCAGGCCGTGACGCTGATCCAGAACCTCTACACGGTCTTCACCGAGGAGGACGCGACCCTCGTCGAGGTCAACCCGCTCGCGCGCCTCGAGGGCGACAAGCTCGAGGCGCTCGACGGCAAGGTGTCGC
>JALRKU010000132.1 GCA_023254755.1 Aeromicrobium sp.
GGCACTTCGTTGTCTTGAATCACACTCAAAGTGTGGCCCGTCATGCCCGCCTTGGCCATCGGGGCCAGGCAGTTGGTGGTGCACGAGGCGTTGGAGATGACCGTGTGCGCGGCGGGGTCGTACAGCTCGTGGTTGACGCCCATCACGACCGTGATGTCCTCGTTCTTGGCGGGCGCCGAGATGATGACCTTCTTGGCACCGCCGTCGACGTGCGCCTTGGCCTTCGTGGCGTCGGTGAAGAAACCGGTCGACTCCACGACGACGTCGACGCCGACCGAGGCCCAGTCGAGCTTCGCGGGGTCGCGCTCCTCGAAGGCGACGATCTTCTGCTCGCCCACGTAGATGGCGCTCTCGTCGTGCGTGACGTCGGCATCGAGGCGACCCAGGATCGAGTCGTACTTGAGCAGCGTGGCCAGCGTCTTGTTGTCGGTGAGGTCGTTGACGGCAACGATCTCGATGTCGGCCCCGGCGGCGCGGGCCGCCCGGAAGAAGTTGCGGCCGATGCGGCCGAATCCGTTGATGCCTACGCGAACGGTCACGGGTCAGAGCTCCTGCGATGCGGGGTGGCTGTCGAACCCCTTCAGCCTACGCGACGCAGGTCACGCCTCGTCGAGCACCTCGTCGCCGAGAGACGCCTCGGTGTCGGGGATGCCGAGGTCCTCGGCACGCTTGTCGGCCATCGCGAGCAGACGGCGGATCCGGCCTGCGATCGCGTCCTTGGTGAGCGGCGGCTCGTGCAGCCGTCCGAGCTCCTCGAGGCTGGCCTGACGGTGCTCGACGCGGAGCTCGCCGGCCATGCGCAAGTGGTCGGGCACCTCGTCGTCGAGGATCTCCAGCGCCCGCTGCGCGCGGGCACCGGCGGCGACCGCGGCGCGGGCCGAGCGCCGCAGGTTGGCGTCGTCGAAGTTGGCGAGGCGGTTGGCCGTGGCGCGGACCTCGCGACGCATGCGGCGCTCCTCCCACGCCAGCAGCGACTCGTGGGCGCCGAGACGGGTGAGCAGGGCTCCGATGGCCTCGCCGTCGCGGATCACGACGCGGTCGATGCCACGGACCTCCTTGCCCTTGGCGCTGATGCCGAGCCGACGCGCCGCGCCCACCATGGCCAGCGCGGCCTCCGGACCGGGACAGCTGACCTCGAGCGCCGACGAGCGGCCGGGCTCGGTGAGCGAGCCGCGCGCCAGGAACGCACCGCGCCACGCCGCGACCGCATCGCAGGTGGCACCGGAGACGACCTGCGGCGGGAGTCCTCGGACCGGGCGGCCGGCGCCGTCGATCAGGCCGGTCTGCTGCGCGAGACGCTCGCCGTCCTTGGCGACCCGCACGATGTAGTGGGTCTCCTTGCGCACACCGACGTTCTGCGCGACGACCAGCTCGCTGTCGTGGCCGTAGACCTCGGCGATGTCCTTGCGCAGCCGACGGGCCGCGGCCCCGGTGTCCAGTTCGGCCTCGACGACGATGCCGCCGTTCACCAGGTGCAGCGAGTCGGCGAAGCGCAGCATCGAGGAGACCTCGGACTTGCGGCGGCTCTCCTCGAAGTTCTTGGAGCGGTCGAG
>JALRKU010000167.1 GCA_023254755.1 Aeromicrobium sp.
CGGAGAGTGGCGGACGCACGGCGTCGCGCGACACCGTCGTGCCGGACGACGCCAGGGTCGGGGCCTCCGCGGCCGCCGGCTCGGTGGTGCCGTCGACGGTCTGCGTCGCCACCGCCACGCCGGACACCGCGAGCGTGCCGATCGCGCAGGCGGCGATCGACCGTCGGGTCAGACGGGGTAGTGACCGGCGCACGATCTCGGTGCGGTGGCCGGACGGAGCGGAACGGTGGCGGGGGGTGGTACGGGGCACTGGTCTCCTCGTCGAGCTTCGGGGTCGAGGTCCGGGGGGCGGATCTCGCGTGGGCGTCGGGCCCAGGCCGACCGGCGACGCTAGGCACCGTTCCTGAGAAGTGACAGGAGGTCTCTCTCAGGTCAGGCGGGAGACGGGGCCGCCGACGTGGCGAGCATCACGGGATCCGGCCGTGGTGGGGGTTCCGTAGGCTGCGGGTGTGGACGTCCCGGCCTCGCCCGAACCTCTCGACGACGACTCGCTCCTGCGGGTCGGGGACCTGCGGTCGCTCCAGCACGACTTCACCCGCTTCATGCTGCGCCACCGCTTCGCGATGGAGGAGGTCGTCACGAAGCTGACGATCCTGCGCGACGAGTTCGCCGTGATGCACGACCGGAATCCCATCGAGCACGTGGCGTCGCGGTTGAAGACTCCCGAGTCGCTCGTCGAGAAGATGCAGCGCAAGGGCACCGAGCCGTCGTTCGACGCCATCCGGCGCACCATCACCGACATCGCCGGCGTGCGTGTCACGTGCAGCTTCGTGTCCGACGTGCACCGGGTGTGGGACCTGCTCGCGAGCCACCACGACCTCACGGTGCTCGACGTGCGCGACTACATCGCGCAGCCCAAGCCCAACGGCTACCGCAGCCTGCACGCGCTGGTCGAGGTGCCGGTGTTCCTGTCGGACGGGCCGACGCCCGTCACCGTCGAGGTGCAGCTGCGCACCATCGCGATGGACTTCTGGGCCAGTCTCGAGCACAAGATCCACTACAAGTACCGAGGCGTCGTGCCGGACGACCTCGCCGACCGCCTCCGCGAGGCCGCCGAGTCGGCGCACGCGCTCGACGCGCGCATGGAGGCCCTGCACGACGAGGTGGCCGATCTCGACACCGACGGTGTCGCGCGGCTGCCCGAGGAGATCCGCGACGAGCTCACCACCGGCGCCGAGCTGACGCCCTCGGTCGCCCTGCTGCACCAGCTCCACGGTCTGGCGAACGGCGACTCATCGCGCTGACCAGCGAGAACACGTGACGTGGGCCACGCGCACCGGCACAATGCGGGGATGGACCGCTTCACGATCGACCGCGACGAGCAGGCTGCGATGTTCGCCGACCACCGCGAGGCGACGGTCGAGCCGCTGCCGATCAGCGAGGCGCCGCAGATCAGCTACGCGGCCTGGGGCGAGGACTTCTTCGTCGCCGCGGTGAGCGACGCGCGGATCCTCGCGTCCGTCGACGACCTCGCCGGCCAGCCCATCGACTTCGGCCCCATCGGCGCCGGGCCCGGACGCCTCGCCAAGGTGACCGCCCGCGGTCATGTCGGCGACGCGACGGTCCGGCGTCACGAGGGGCTGCCGATCACCTTCGACCTCACGGTTCCGGTCGACCTGACCTTCGAGGTGGACCTGCGCCTGGAGACCGAGCGCTTCGACGCCCGCCTCGAGGTGCCGATCCGGCTCGTGGCACGGGCGGTCGAGGGCGTGCGGATCTACATCGACGCGCGCCCGCCGCGCAGCGACGAGGTCAGCGTCCAGGTCACGGCCGACGGTCGCCGGGCCGAGTGGCTGCGCCGGATCGCCGGGATCGACGAGGAGCTGCGACGCTTCGTCGCCAAGTACGTGACCCGCGAGCTCGACAAGCCGGCGATCCGGCAGGCCCGGGAGATCGACGTCGTCGGACTCATGGACAAGGCCTGGTCCCCCACGGGTTGATCGCGCTAGGCCGGTCGGTCGCCGCGGGCACAGGCCGCGACGGCCTTCTCGATCCTCCGACGCCGCGTGGAGGGCCGCCGCGCGAGAGCCACCTCCACCAGCACGGTCTTGCGGACGCCGGGCGGCAGGGCCGTCCAGGTGGCACGTGCGGCCGGGTCGGCGTCGAGCGCCTCGACGAGGTCCGGTGGTTCGACACCGTCCTCCGCGTCGTCCAGCAGCGTCCACATCCCGCTCGCCCGAGCCTCCTCCACCTTCGCCCGGCCCGCCGGCTCCATCCTGCCCTCGGCCTCGAGGCGGGCGACGCGCTGCTTGTTGCTGCGGACCCACGTGCTGCCGGACCGGCGCGGCGCGAACCACATCATGGCGCGCTCGTCGTCGATCACCGTGCGGGTCGAGTCGATCCAGCCGTGCGCAAGGGCCTCGA
This sequence comes from Aeromicrobium sp., assembly GCA_023254755.1. GTDB lineage: Bacteria > Actinomycetota > Actinomycetes > Propionibacteriales > Nocardioidaceae > Aeromicrobium. The sequence continues at coordinate 2,365 of JALRKU010000167.1, forward strand.
GCACTTGGTCCTCGTAGTCGAGGGGCACGTGGCCCGAGCCGGTGCGCCACGTCACCACCCAGACCCCGTTGCCGCGCGTGTGGTGCTCGGCCAGCCACGCTCGCCACTCGTCCCTCGAGGCCGGGTGGATGCGCTCGGCGTCGTCGGGTGGCACCGTCAGAGCCTCTCGGGCTCGGCGGCGGCACTGCGGGCCACGAGGAGGGCCGCGCACGCCGCTCCGAGGGTGCCCAGCAGCTCGTCGCTCAGGGTGTCCTCGTAGGCGCCGCTGAGCTCGGTCCCCTGGCGGATGAACGTGTACCACTCGCCGATCTCCCAGACCACGGCGAACGCTGCACCCAGGCCCGTGATCGTGGCGATCAGCGCCCATCGAGGACGGACCTCCGCGCGGGCGACGAGCAGCCCGATGCCCCACAGCAGGAAGAACCAGGTGACGAAGTGGCTGAGGTTGTCCCAGGGCTCCCAGGAGTCGTAGAGGTCGAGCTGGTTGCCCAGCGCGTCGAATGCGAACGAGGCGGTGACGAGCGCAGCAGGCCACCACGGGACCGGCTGCGGGTCGGAGCGGCGACGCTGGACGAGCCACCAGAGGGTCGGGACCGCGAGCATCGCGAGCGTGTTCACGGCCAGGCGGTACGGGTAGCCCTTCCCGTCGAGCCGGTCGACGACGCAGGAGACCCCGATGAGCAGGTGGACCTCCGTCAGCACGACCAGGGTGATCCAGATCCAGAACGCGGCCCGCCGCGACGGCACGAGCCTCACGCGAGGATCTCGTCGAGGTCGTAGCCGGCGACCTCCTCGAGCTGCGCGTACGTGCAGCTCGAGGGATCGCGGTCGTCGCGCCACCGCTTGAGCTGCGCCGTGTGGCGGAACCGGGTGCCCTCCATGTGCTCGTAGCCCACCTCGGCGACGAGGGTCGGCGCGATGGGGAACCACGACAGGTCCTTGGTGCCGGTCCAACGGCTCTGGCCCCCTGGCAGCCGCCCGTCGGCCTGCGCCGCCGCATCGGCCCACCCTGCCCAGGGATGGTCCGCGAGCGGAACCTGCATCGCCGACAGCTGGTCGTGCAGCTCGGCGCGCCGGGCCTCGGTGAACGACGCGGCGACGCCGACGTGCTGCAGTCGGCCGGAGTCGTCGTAGAGGCCGAGCAGCATGGACCCCAGGAGGGGCCGCTCCTCGGTGGACGACTTGTGCAGCCGGTAGCCGGCGACCACCACGTCAGCCGTCCGCGCGTGCTTGACCTTCAGCATGACGCGGCCGTTCTCGGCGTACGGTCGGGCGAGCGGCTTGGCCACGACACCGTCGAGACCGGCCCCCTCGAACACCGCGAACCACTCCTCGGCGGTGGTCACGTCGGTCGTGGTGCGCGTGACGTGGACGGGGGCCTGCGCGTCGGCGAGCTCGGCCACCAGACGCTCGCGGCGCTGCGAGAACGGGGCGTGGACCAGGGACTCGTCCCCGATCGCCAGCAGGTCGAACGCGACGAAGAAGGCGGGTGTCCGCTCGGCCAGCATCGCGACGCGAGAGGCCGCGGGGTGGATGCGCTGCGAGAGCAGGTCGAAGTCGAGGCGCCCGTCGCGAGCCAGCAGGATCTCGCCGTCGAGCACGACCCGGTCGGGGAGCTCGCGCCGGAACCCCTCGACGAGCTCGGGGAAGTACCGGGTCAGCTCCTTGGTGGAGCGGCTGCCCAGCACGACCTCGTCGCCGTCGCGGAAGACCACGCAGCGGAAGCCGTCCCACTTGGGCTCGAACAGCAGGCCGCCCTCGACGGCGTCGGCGGCCGGGACGCCCTGGACCGACTTGGCGAGCATGGGCCGCAGCGGCGGCATCACGGGCAGGTCCACGTCATCGCCGCCTCAGGAGGCGCGCCAGCACGCCTCGTCTCTCCTGGACCACGCCGGCGTGGCCGCCGGTCACGGCCACAGAGGACGCCACGACCGAGGCCGGCGCACCGCCCAGGCGCACCAGCAGGTCGTCGACCTCCCGGACCGAGTAGCCCTGGCGGAACCGCGTCTGGGTGAACCGGGCGCCGCGGACCACCGCGGCCAGGCTGCGACGGGCGTCGGCGGCCGCCGCCACGTCGTCGAGCAGCTCGTCGACCTCGTGCATGTCGTAGCCACGACCGAAGGTCACGCGCGTGAAGCGGACGTTCCTGACCTCGTCACCGGACATCGCCATGCGGCGAGCCTAGGGCGTCAGGCGCGCTGGGTCAGGCCGAGCGACGTGTCGGTCCAGGTGCGGAGGTCCTCGTACAGCGACGGGTTGTCCGCCAGCGAGACGCCGTACGACGGGACGAGCTCCTTGAGCTGCGGCGCCCACCCGTCGATGCGCGAGGGGAAGCAGCGCTCCAGCACGTCGAGCATCGCGGCGACCGCGGTGGAGGCGCCCGGCGAGGCACCGAGGAGACCCGCGATCGAGCCGTCGGCCGCGTTCACGACGGTGGTGCCGAACTCGAGCGCACCGCCACGTCCCTTCTTGCGCACCACCTGCACGCGCTGGCCGGCGGTGATCAGCTCCCAGTCCTGGTCCTCCGCCAGCGGGGCGAAGACGCGCAGGTCGTCGATCTTGCGTCCGCGCGTCTTGGCCAGCTCCAGCACCAGGTACTTGATCAGCGAGAACGAGGTCAGCCCGATGGCCGCCATCGGCACGATGTTGTCGAGACGGATCGAGCCGGGGAGGTCGGTGAAGGACCCCTCCTTGAGGAACTTGGGGGTCCATCCCGCGTACGGGCCGAACAGCAGCGAGCGCTGACCGCCGATCACGCGGGTGTCGAGGTGCGGCACGGACATCGGCGGGGCACCGACCGCGGCCATGCCGTAGACCTTGGCGTGGTGCTTCTCGGCGACCGACTCGTCGACGCACCGGATGAACTGGCCGCTGACGGGGAAGCCGGCGAAGCCCTTGATCTCCTCGATGCCGGACTTCTGCAGCAGCGAGATCGCCCCGCCGCCCGCGCCGACGAAGACGAACTTGGCCGAGATGTTGACCGAGCCGCCCTCAACACGGTTCTTCACGACGGCCCGCCACGTGCCGTCGGTGTCGCGCTTCAGCGACTTGACGTGGTGGTCGTAGCGGATGTCGGCGCCGCTGCGACGCAGGCCGTCGATCAGCTGCGCCGTGAGGGCGCCGAAGTCCACGTCGGTGCCGTGGTTGGTCCAGCTGGCCGCGACGGGCTCCGACAGGTCACGGCCCGCGGCCATCAGCGGGAGGCGACGGGCGAACTCGTCGCGGTCCGTGATCATCTCGAGGCCGCCGAAGAGGGGGTGACCGGCGAGCGCGTCGTAGCGCTTCGTGAGGTAGTCGATGTTCTCGGCGCCACGGACGAAGCTGACGTGCGGGACCGGGTTGATGAAGCTCGACGGGTCCTTCAACCAGCCCTGGTCGACCGCGTGGGCCCAGAACTGTCGCGAGAGCTGGAACTGCTCGTTGACCGTGATCGCCTTGCTGACGTCGACGTCGCCGTTGGGCAGCTGCGGCGTGTAGTTCAGCTCGCAGAGCGCCGAGTGGCCGGTGCCGGCGTTGTTCCACGGATCGCTGCTCTCCAGCGCCGGCGCGCCGAGGCGCTCGACGATGGTGATGGACCAGTCGGGCTGGAGCGTGCGCAGGAGCGAGCCGAGCGTCGCGCTCATGACGCCGGCCCCGACGAGGAGGACGTCCGTCGTGACGCGGCCGGGTACGGCCGACTGACGAGGTACGGGAAGTTCAGCGCTTGCGGCCAACGCCAGTCATCTCCTGGTGAGAGAAGGTTCAACGAGTCGGTACTCTCCAATGTCCCGCGACGCGACTGCACACCGCGACTTCAACCGGTGTGATCTTCGTCGTCCCCCGCGTGATCTGCGTCTCGTCACGCCTCCGGCCCCTCGTCGCGCAGGCGAGTGAGGCGGTCCTGGCCAGGGCTTCGACGATCGTGCGCCCCTACACTGTGCGGGTGATCCAGGCAGCCGTCGACGGGCCCGCGGTCGAGGTCCGCGACCTCGTCATGCGGTACGGCGACACCCGAGCCGTCGACGGTCTGTCCCTGACGGTCGAGGCCGGCACGGTGACGGCGATCCTCGGCCCCAACGGCGCCGGCAAGACCACGACGATCGAGACGTGCGAGGGCTTCCGGAGCCCGCAGTCGGGGTCCGTCCGCGTGCTCGGGCTCGACCCCGTGCTCGACGCTCGTGAGCTGCGCCCGCGGGTCGGCGTGATGCTCCAGTCCGGCGGGGCGTGGTCGGGCTCTCGCGCCCACGAGATGCTGCGGCACATCGCGTCGCTGCACGCCCACCCCCTCGACGTCGACCTGCTCATCGAGCGGCTCGGCATGCAGCACTACGGCCGCACGCCGTACCGCCGGCTCTCCGGAGGCCAGCAGCAGCGACTGAACCTGGCGATGGCCGTGGTCGGGCGACCCGACCTGCTGTTCCTCGACGAACCGACCGCGGGCCTGGACCCGCAGGCGCGCAGGGCCACGTGGGAGCTGATCGACGAGCTGCGCGGCCACGGCGTCACGACGGTCCTCACGACGCACTTCATGGACGAGGCCGAGGCGCTGTCCGACCAGGTCCACGTGGTCGATGCCGGCCGGGTCATCGCCAGCGGCACGGTCGCCGAGCTGGCCGTCGCCGGTGCCCAGGACACCGTCCGCTTCACCGCACGGCCAGGCCTCGACGTCGACGCGCTGATGGCCGCCCTCCCCGACGACACCAAGGTCGTCGAGCCTGCCGCCGGGTCCTACGTCGTCAGCGGCCACGTCGACCCGGTACTGGTCGCGGCCGTGACGTCCTGGCTCGCCGACCAGGACGTCCTCCCCGGCACGATGCACGTCCAGCGCCAGACCCTCGAGGACGTCTTCCTCGACCTCACCGGACGGACCCTGCGATGAGCCTCGACCTCTCCCCTCGTCCGGGAGCGGCGTCGCGGCGGGCGATGCTGCGCAGCCAGGCGCTGATGGAGCTGCGCCTCCTGTCGCGCAACGGCGAGCAGGTGCTGCTCACCCTCGTCATCCCGCTGGTGCTCCTCGTGCTCGGAGCACGGTCCGACCAGATCGTCGACCTCGGCGAGGGTCGACCGATCGACATCATCACCCCCGGCATCCTCGCGCTGGCCGTGCTGTCGACGTCCTTCACGTCGCTCGCCATCGCCACCGGGTTCGAGCGCAGGTACGGCGTGATCAAGCGGCTCGGCGCCTCGCCCCTGCCCCGGTGGGGGCTCATGGTGGGCAAGGTCGCGGCCATCGTGGTCGTCGAGATCCTGCAGCTGATCGTGCTCGGCTCGGTGGGCCTCGCCCTGGGCTGGGACCCCGCGGGCGGGGTCGTCGCGATCGGCCAGATGCTCGCCCTCGTGGTGCTGGGCACCGCGGCGTTCGGCGCGCTCGGCCTGCTGATCGCCGGCACGTTGCGGGCGGAGGCCACGCTGGCCGTCGCCAACCTGGTCTACGTCCTGCTGCTCGTGGGGGGCGGGCTGGTCGTGCCGCTCGACCGCTACCCCGAGCAGGCTCGTCACCTGCTCGAGCTGCTCCCGTCCGGCGCGCTCGGCCAAGGCCTGCGCGACACCTTCGCCGGAGCCGGTCCCCAGCCCTTCACCGTGGTGGTGCTGATCCTGTGGTCGGTGTGCTGCGGGCTGCTCGTCTCGAGGTCGTTCAAGTGGGAGTAGTGATCCCGAACCCGCTCCGCGCCGGGGATCCGGCCACCGGCGACCGGACCGTGGTCTGGTGGGCGTGGGCCGCGCTGGTCGCCAACACGACGATCATCCTGACCGGCGGCCTCGTGCGCCTGACCGGCTCGGGTCTCGGGTGCCCCACGTGGCCCCGCTGCACCGACGAGTCGTTCGTGCCGCACAGCGCGCTCGGCCTTCACGGCGCCATCGAGTTCGGCAACCGGATGCTGACGTACGTGCTGATCGCCGTCGTCGTCGCGATGGTCGTCGCGGTGTGGCGCTGGTCCGGGACCTCTCGGGCACTGCGCCGCCTCGCGGTCGTCATCGCCCTCGGCGTGCCGTTCCAGGGCGTCATCGGCGGCATCACGGTGCTCACCGACCTCAACCCGTGGATCGTCGCCCTCCACCTGATCCTCTCCATGGGGCTGGTCGCCCTGTCCACGTGGCTGCTGCTCGAGGTCCGCGGCACCGACGTCGCGGGCCTCGACCGGGTCGTCCTCGCGACGTACGCCCTCGTGTGGGTCGTGGTGTACCTCGGGACGATCGTGACCGGCTCCGGCCCGCACGCCGGCGACGCCGAGGCGCCCCGCAACGGTCTCGACCCACAGGCGATGAGTCACCTCCACGCGGCCGGCGTCTACCTGCTCGTCGCGGCCACGCTGGTGTGCGTCTGGCGCCTGCGCACCACGTCGGCCGCCCGTGCCGCGATCGTCGTCCTCGGTGTCGAGCTGGCACAGGGCGCGGTCGGCTTCGTGCAGTACCTCACGGATCTGCCGGTCGCCCTCGTGGCCGTCCACCTGGTCGGTGCCGCGGCACTCGTCGCGGTCTCGACGCGACTGCTCCTCGTCGCACCGGCGACCGTCCGCTCCTCGTCCGTCCCGGTCTCGTCGTAGCGTCGCGCGGGCGAACCGGCGAACCGGGGGCGCCCCCGGCTGACTAGGCTCGTCACGTGACCGTCTCCGACGCCGAGCTCGCCGTCCGTCTCGTCCGCGAGGCCGGTGCCCTCGCCGCCGTGATGCGCGACGCGGGGCTCGACGCCGCCCAGAAGACGTCGATCTCCGACGTGGTCACGGCGGCCGACCACGCCGCCGAGGACCTCGTCCAGTCGCTCCTGGCCGAGCAGAGGCCCGACGACGGCCTGCTCGGCGAGGAGGGCGCGTCGCGCGCCGGCAGCACGGGGCGCCGCTGGGTCGTCGATCCCGTCGACGGCACCTACAACTTCTTCTCGGGCCTCGCGTACTGGTGCAGCGCGCTCGCGCTGGAGGACGCCGAGGGCCTCGTGCTGGGCGCCGTGCACCAACCGGTCACCGGCGAGACGTGGCTCGGAGGGCCCGAGCTGCCGACGACCCTCGACTCCGTGCCCGTCGCCGTGCTCGAGGAGCGACCGCTCGCCGAGCTCAGCCTGGCGACCTACGTGCATCCCGACACGATGGCCGATCCCGATGTCGGTGGGGTGTGGAACCGGCTCGTCCAGGGTTCGGCCACGTTCCGCGTCCTCGGCTCCGGGTCGTGCGACCTCGCCGGCGTCGCCGGCGGTCGCGTCGGCGTGTGGGCCCAGCACTCGTGCCCGGACTGGGACTGGCTGCCCGGCAAGGCACTGGTGGAGGGCGCGGGTGGTCGCGCCGAGGTCGTCGAGCACCGAGGACGGCGCTGGCACGTGGCCGGCAACCAGCGCGCCGTCGGCGAGCTCCTCGACCTGCTCATCTCCGTCTAGCTCCCCAGCTCGTCCGGGGTCCGCCGGCTAGCTCCAGGGGGTCGACGCCTGGAGCACCGCCTCCTCGAGCGCCTCGGTGCGCAAGTGGGTGACCTTCTGGTACTCGGGGTCGGCCACCATCGCGGTGAACGCCTGGCGACTCGGGTACTCGACGACCAGCAGCACGTCCCAGTCGAAGTCGTCGCGGTCGACGACCTGGGTCCCGAGGTCGCCCACGTGCAGCACCCGAGCACCGATCGACGGCAGGTAGTCGGCCAGCGCGGCGGTGTAGCGCCGATAGGACGCGCGGCCGTCGTCGCCGGTGAATCTCAGCAGGTTGAGCATCACGACGGGTCCGCCGGGATCCTCGGCGAGGTAGCGCTTGAGGTCCCGTCCGGTCGGGTCGATGGGCATGGCGTCTCCGTCCGCTCGACAACGGAGCGACCCTACCCGCGGTGCCGCATCGTCAGGCAGCCGTCGAGGTCGGGCGGCCCCGGTTCGAGCACGAAGCCGACCGACTCGTAGAACGCGACACCGTCGGTGTTCGACGCCATCACTCGCAGCCGCAGGGGCCGACCGTTCGCCGCGGCGACGACGTCGGCCACCAGGGCACGACCGACCCCGAGTCGACGCGCCTCGGCAGCGACGAACATGGACACCAGCTGGCAGCCGCCCGGTTCGGGGTCCAGGGCGACCAGACCCACGACGGAGCCGTCGACCTCCGCCAGCAGGCAGACGTCGGCGTGCTCCATCCGCTCGACCCAGCGGTCCTCGCGGTCGTTCTCGACCGTCCACTCGCGCACGGACGACGCGAACGCCTCCGGCGCCTCGGTGAGCGACCGCAGGCGGATCGCCCGCCACGCGCGCCAGTCACCCGGTGTCGCCTCGCGGATCGCGACCACGGCTCAGCGCCGACGGAGGAGAGCGACGGGCACGCCGTGGCGCGACCGGGCCCGCCGGGTCATCGCAGGAACGGCTCGACGAACGGGTCGGCGGCCGCTGCGACGAACAGCAGCGCCAGGTAGGCGTTCGACAGGTGGAACAGCCGCATCGGCTTGATGACCGAGAGCTCCTCGGTGTCACGGGCCCGCGACCGCAGGTCGTAGGCCTCGACGAGGAAGACGATGCCCAGCGTGATCGCCGCTGCGGGGTAGAACCACCCGGTCGAGGCCACGGGCCACAGCACCAGCGACGTGGCGACCATGACCCAGGAGTAGCCGACGATCTGGCGCGACACCTCGTCCGACGTCGCCACCGAGGGGAGCATCGGCACGTCGGCGGCGGCGTAGTCCTCGCGGTAGCGCATCGCGAGGCTCCAGAAGTGCGGCGGCGTCCAGAAGAAGACGACGAGGAACAGCACCACCGGCGCCCACGCCAGCTCGTTGGTCACCGCGGTCCAGCCGATCATCGCCGGGAAGCAGCCGGCTGCCCCGCCCCAGACGATGTTCTGCGTGGTGCGGCGCTTCAGCAGCATCGTGTAGACCACGACGTAGAAGACGTTCGCCGCGAGCGACAGCATCGACGACAGCGGGTTCACCAGCACCCACAGCCAGACCGTGGAGATCACGCCGAGCGCGAGGCCGAACCACAGCGCTCCGCGGGTCGAGACCTGGTGACGCACCAGCGGACGGCGCGACGTGCGCCGCATCTTGGTGTCGATGTCGGCGTCGACGACGCAGTTCAGGGCGTTGGCGCTCCCCGCCGACAACGTGCCGCCCACGATGGTCGCGACGACCAGCCACGCGTCGGGCACCGCCCGCGCCGCCAGGAACATCACGGGCACCGTGGTGAGCAGCAGGAGCTCGATGATGCGGGGCTTGGTCAGGGCCACGTAGGCACGGACGACGTCGGCGAACGAGGCGGTGTCGGGGGTGGGTGCGTCGGGCCGCAGGTCAGGGGTCTGGGCAACTGCACTCACGTAGCCGAGTCTATCCGCACCCGAGTAGGGTCGCAGGTGTCGGCCCGGTTCGACCGGGACTGCGTTTCGATCTCGTACCTCATCGTCAGGAGTCCGCGCTGTGACCACCGCAACCGCGTTGGAATGGACCGATCTCGACCGCAGGGCCGTGGACACCGCGCGTGTCCTCGCCGCGGACGCCGTGGAGAAGGCCGGCAACGGCCACCCCGGCACGGCGATGAGCCTCGCGCCCGCCGCCTACCTCATCTACCAGAAGCTGCTGCGCCACGACCCGGCCGACCCGACGTGGATCGGACGCGACCGCTTCGTCCTGTCGTGCGGTCACTCGAGCCTCACGCAGTACGTCCAGCTGTACCTCGCGGGCTACCCGATGGGCCTCGACGACCTGAAGAGCCTGCGCCAGTGGGGCAGCCAGACCCCGGGCCACCCGGAGTACCGCCACACGCCCGGCGTCGAGGTGACCACCGGCCCGCTGGGCCAGGGCATCGCCAACGCCGTCGGCATGGCCATGGCCGCCCGCCGCGAGCGGGGGCTGCTCGATCCCACTCCCGCCGCGGGCGAGAGCCCGTTCGACCACGACGTCTACGTGATCGCGTCCGACGGCGACCTGCAGGAGGGCGTCTCGGGCGAGGCGTCGTCGCTGGCCGGCCACCAGAAGCTGGGCAACCTCACGGTCCTGTACGACGACAACAAGATCTCGATCGAGGACGACACCGACGTCGCGTTCACCGAGGACGTCGCCGCGCGCTACGAGGCCTACGGCTGGCACGTGCAGACCATCGACTGGACCCAGGGCGGCACGGGCTACACCGAGGACGTGCAGGCCCTCCACGACGCGTTCGTCGCGGCCAAGGCGGTCACGGACCGGCCCAGCTTCATCGTGCTGCGCACGATCATCGCGTGGCCCGCGCCCACCAAGCAGAACACCGGCGCGTCCCACGGCTCGGCGCTCGGTGCCGAGGAGATCGCGGCCACCAAGCAGCTCCTCGGCTTCGACCCGGAGCAGACCTTCGAGGTCGGCGACGACGTCATCGCCCACACGCAGCAGGCGCGTGAGCGCGGCGCCGAGGCACACGCGCAGTGGCAGCGCCACTTCGACGCCTGGAAGACCGCCAACCCCGACGGCGCCGCGCTCCTCGACCGCCTCGAGTCGCGCGAGCTGCCGGAGGGCTGGGACGCCGATCTCCCGACGTACGAGGCCGACGCCAAGGGCGTCGCGACCCGGGTGGCGTCCGGCGCGTTCCTCACCGCCGCCGCTCCCCGGCTCCCCGAGCTGTGGGGCGGCTCGGCCGACCTCGCCGGAT
>JALRKU010000483.1 GCA_023254755.1 Aeromicrobium sp.
CACGACGGCCCGGCCCAAGGGCGTGCAGCTGACCCACCGCAACAACTGGCTCAACGCGACGGTGTTCGGCTGGCAGGCCACGGTCACCGACCGAGACGTCTACCTGCACACGCTGCCGATGTTCCACGCGAACGGCTGGGGCCAACCGTTCACCGCCACCGCGATGGGCGTCAAGCACGTCGTGCTGCGCCAGGTCGACGGCACCGAGATCCTGCGCCGCATCGAGGAGCACGGTGTCACCTACCTGTGCGCCGCACCGGCCGTGGTCACCGCAGCGCTCGACGGAGCCAAGACGTGGGACGGCGAGGTCCCCGGACGCGACCGGGTCCGCATCATCGTCGCCGGCGCCCCACCGCCGACCCGCACGATCGAGCGCGTCCGCGAGGAGCTGGGCTGGGAGTTCATCCAGATCTACGGCCTCACCGAGACGTCGCCGCTGCTCACCATGAGCCGGATGCGCGCCGAGTGGGACGACGAGACGCCGCAGGAGCAGGCCCGTCTCCTCGGCCGCGCGGGCGCGCCGGCGGTCGGGGTGCGCATCATGGTCGACGACGAGGGCGAGGTGCTGGCCCAGTCCAACCACAACCTGGCGTCGTACTGGGAGAACCCCGAGGCCACCGCGGAGGCACAGGCCGGCAACTGGTTCCACACCGGTGACGGCGGGACGTTCGAGGACGGGTACGTGACGATCGCCGACCGAAAGAAGGACGTCATCATCAGCGGCGGCGAGAATGTCTCGTCGATCGAGGTCGAGGACGCGCTCAGCTCGCACCCCGCCGTGCGCGAGGTCGCGGTCATCGGCATCCCCGACGAGAAGTGGGGCGAGCTGGTCACGGCGCTGGTCGTGCTCGAGGAGGGCGCCGAGGCGACCCCGGAGGAGCTCATCGCGCACTGCCGCCAGCACCTCGCGGGCTACAAGTGCCCCAAGCGGGTCGAGCTGCGCGCCGAGCTGGCCCGCACCGCCACGGGCAAGCTGCAGAAGTTCAAGCTGCGCGAGGAGTTCTGGTCGGGGCAGGAGCGCCAGGTCAACTGACGCCGGAGCGGACGGCCGTCAGCCCGCCGTGTGCGTGGTCGGGTGGTGGGGAGCCCCTCCCGTCACCGGTTTCACCCGCCAGCGTGTGAAGCCTGGGACCACAGTGACGTCCGTCAGCCGCCGGCGCGGAGGTGGTCGAGCTGGGCGGCGACGCTGAGCTCGGCGGCGCCCCAGAGCACCGGGTCCACGTCGGCGTACACGACCTCGACGACCTCGCGGGGCGTCGTGGCACCGGCCGCGACGGCGGCGCGCACCTGGTCGAGTCGCTCGGCGCGGTGCTCGAGGTAGTGGTCGACGTACGGTCCGGGCGCGTCGACGACCGGACCGTGGCCCGGCAGGATCCGCTCGATCGCGCCCTCGGTGACCAGCTCGCGCACGTGCGCGAGGGAGTCCAGGTACGGTCCGAGCACGCCGTCGGGGTGCGCGATCACGGTGGTCCCGCGGCCCAGGATCGTGTCGCCGCTCAGCAGGCTCCGGTCGTCGGGCAGCAGGAAGCACGTGGAGTCGGTCGTGTGGCCAGGGGTGGCCAGCACGTCGACCACTAGACCGTCGACCTCGATCCGCTCCCCGTCGACCAGGGGTTCGGCCCCCCGGCAGAACTCCGGATCGGTCGCGCGGCACGTGGCTCCGGTCAGGTCCGCGAAGCGCACCAGCGCCTCGGTGTGGTCGAAGTGGCGGTGGGTGAACAGCACCAGGGCGACCTCGTCCGCCTCGGCCAGCACCGCGGACAGGTGGGTGT
>JALRKU010000253.1 GCA_023254755.1 Aeromicrobium sp.
TCCAGGTTGCCGGCGAGGTCCTGGTTGATCCGCACCAGGTCGAGCATCCGGGCCTCGCGGGATCGCGGCACGAGCGCCTCGAGCGAGTTCTCGTTCTCATCCACACCGGCGCCCTCTCGACGACTCCCTGAGTCCTTCTCCACGGTACGCAACGAGCGGCCCGTCGGGAGGGGCCAAAGTCCCCCTCCGAGAAGGACCTTGATCCCTCCCATCGCGGGCCAGGGACCGTGCCGATCCGAACCGCCGAGGAGCAGCCTGAGGTCACGGACAGGAGAGACCATGCCCTTTCAGGACAGACCCGTCGTCGTCGGCCTCGAGGACAAGCAGCCGAGCGCGCTGCGGTTCGCGGTCGAGGAAGCACGTCTGACGCGCACCGGACTGCGGGTGGTGCACTCGGCGGGCATCCCCGCCCAGGACGTCGACTTCTACATCGGCCTAGGCAACGCGACGCTCGACGAACTCCATCGGGCCGGCACGGCCGTCCTCGATCGCGCGCGCCAGCTGATCGAGGACCTCGACCCGACCCTCGACGTGCAGTACGTCCTCAGCGACCGGCCGCCGCTCACCCAACTGCTGAAAGACAGCGAGGACGCCCGGTCATTGATCGTGGGCTCCGATCACGTGCCCTGGCTGGAACGTCTGATGCACACCAGGATCGCCGGCCATCTCGCGCTGCATGCCGCCTGTCCGGTGTACGTCGTGCCTGAGCAAGAGTTCGTGGCCCACGATGGCCCGGGACACGTGGTGCTCGCGCTCGATGGAGAGACCTCAGCCGATGGTCCGCTTCGATGCGCGCTCGAGGAGGCGAACGCCCGGGACTGCCCGCTGCACATCCTCCATGCCGTTCCTCCCGGGACCCTTCAGGCCGACGTGGAGGCCGCTCGGGTGACGATCGCGGAGGTCATGGCTGGGTGGCGCAACCTGTACCCCGACGTTCTGGTCCACGAGGCCGTCGTGATGGACGCACCCGAGCGGGCACTGGAGCGCGTGGCCCCTGGTGCGGCGCTCGTGGTGGTCGGCCGACCGCACCATCGGAGCCTGCCGGTGACGCTCGCGAGGTCAGTGGCGCGCGCCGTGTTGGCGAGGGCCTCCTGCCCGGTGGTCGTCGTCGCCGACGAGACGGGGCGATGAGATGGACGTCGATCGTCCGACCAGGGTGTCCACCCTCGTTGTTGCTGCCGCGAGCAGGCATGGGTCGACTGCCGAGATCGCCGACCGTCTGGCAGACGAGCTCACCCGGTGTCTCTCGGCGCGCTGGGTCGTCCGACGCGTGAGCCTGTCCGATGTGCGCGCCCTTGACGGCGCCGATGCTGTCATTCTCGGCAGCGCGATCTACTACGGCCGCTGGATGCGGTCTGCCGCCACGATCCTGGAGCACCTGCGCGCGGCCCCGCCACGGCACCTGTGGCTGTTCAGCACCGGACCGGTCGACGAGGACGAGCTGGAGAACGAGCACGTGATCAGCGCTGACACCGCGGCTGAGCTCGGACGGGCTGACGGACACCGGGTCTTCGGAGGCAGGCTGGAGCATGCTGGCCTCACCTTCACCGAGCGACTCGTCGTCCGCGCCGTGCGCGCTCGATCGGGCGATCACCGGAACTGGGCGGACGTCAACGAGTGGGCCCACGCCGTCGCCGCAGAGCTTGACGCCGATCGTGAGGTCGACATCGCGTCAGAGCCGGTGCCACGACGTCCGGGGGCTTGAGCCGTCCGGCTCCGAGCTCAGCTCCGACTCCCAGCTCGAATCCACGCAGGGTCGCGATGTCGCGGACGCCAGGTGAGGAGACCCCGATGGTTGATCGATTCGATGACGAGGAGAACCGCAGGCGCCGTCCCCTCGTCCGGGCCGCGATCACGAGACGGCCGGCCGGGACCTCACGGGCCGACCGATCCGCGACGAGGGGTGGAGCTGAGCAGAGCGCCGGCCCGAGCCATCCGGCGGTCGTGGCCTACCATCGTGCTCGACGAACCGACCGTCAGCTCAGGGCTGCCGACGCCATCACCGCGTTCGCCGGGTCCCTGCCGTTCGTGTACGCCCACGCTGTCGCCTTCGGCCTGTGGATGCTCCTCATGGAGAGGAGCCCGTGGCCGACCCTGACGCTGTTCGTCTCGTTGGAGGCGATCTTCCTGTCGAGCTTCGTCATGATCGGTCAGAACCGCCAGGCAGAGTTCCAACGAGCCAAAGCCGACCACGACTTCGTCGAGCAGGAGCTGGAGCTGAAGGCGAACACCGAGCTCACCCGCGCCATCCACGTCTTGGCGATCGACCTGCACGACCACCTGGTCGGCTCTCGCCGTCCCTCCAGCCAGCCCGGTTCGTGCGAGCCGGACGATCCGGAGGAGAAGCACCTGATGGAGCAGGCGCTGCTCAGCGAGCTGAGGCTCGGTCGACGACCCTGAGCGGTGCTCGGGTCAGGCGTCCCGGCGATGCTCCAGCGGGACGATGGGACGGCGAAGCGACGCGGCCCTGCGACGCGGGACCCCTCGACGGCCGAGACCGTCAGGTTTCGCCCGATCCCGTTCCATCCAGATCAACAGGTCGGTCACGGTCCCCTGCACCGGACGGGAGCTCGACGTGGTCATGCAGCTCGCCTCCTCATGGCTCCTTCCAGGCTGACCCTCGCGGTCCGCCGCGTCGATGGTCGAAGGTCCCGTGTCGAGAGGCCTTTCGCAGGTGGGTGGCCGCGGGCGGCGAGCACGACGATGAGAAGCGACTCGAGGAGGCCCCATGACCACGAACCGAACACCGCGCATAACTGTCGGTGTGGCCGACAAGCAGCAGTCGCTCCTGGACTACGCGCGCGTCGAGGCCGCCTCTCGCCGCGCCGACATCAGGCTGGTCCACGCCTATGTCGTACCTCCGTCGTCGATGGGTTCGCTCTACGGGATCGACATCCCGGGGGCCTACCGGTCCGCCGGCGAGGAGCTCCTTGCCGAGGCCGCGCACTACTTGGCGGAGTCCGGGACATCGTCCCCTGTCCACTGGGTCCTGACACGGGGCTTGGCCCCGTCCGTCCTCGAGCTCGAGGCGCGGAGCGCCGACGAGCTGGTCATCGGCCCGGACGACGCCAAGCCGTGGCTGTGGCGGGTTCTCGAAGGCTCGGTCGCGCGTCGGCTGCTCGAGCACGCCGAGTGCCCCGTCGTCGTCGTCCCGGACAGCTGGGACGCTCACCGTTCGCGAGGGAACGTGGTGCTCATGCTGGACTCGCCGGCCAGTGCTCACGGCCCGTTGCAGTACGCGTTCGCGGCAGCAGCGCGTCGAGACGTGACTCTCAAGGTCCTGCACGTCGCACCCCACCGACCGAACCGGCCGCAGGCCGACGAGCTGGCGCTGTTCGAGCTCGTGGACTCGTGGTTCAGCTCCCATGCCGAGGTGCACGGAGCCTACGAGGTGGCGTCGGGGGACGTCATGACGGAAACGGCCGTGGCCGAGCTGGACGCGGAGCTACTGGTGCTGGGACGGCCAAGCCAGAGGCTGGTCTGGAGCTTCATGATGGACACGTTGGTCCAGCAGGTCGTCGCCCACGCGGACTGCCCGGTCGCGGTGGTCCCGCCGCGATGGCACTGACGCGGCGCGTCGCCGCTCGTCATCAGGCTCCGTGGACCCAGCGGCCCTCGGCCGACTCGCGATCGAGAGCGATCACCAGGTCGCGGGTCCCCTTGGCCCAAGGATGAAGCCTGCTCCAGGACGTCACGCACTGGATGACGGCGGGCTCGACCACCTGCCGAGTGGTTCCCCGGACGGTCACGTTCCAGCCCTCGCGAAAGACGTCGGCATGGTGATCGACACCGAACGCGACCCGGCGCGGCGTCGCCAATGACGCGAGCACGCTGTCCGGCGCGGTGCGGAAGTAGATCCGGTCATCGATGAGCCCGAAGTTCAGCGGGAGGAGCTGCAGCCGGTCGTCGTCGTCGACGAAGGCAACGCGCCCGACGGTCGTCGTGGTCAGGAGGTCGAGGCACTCCGACTCGCCGAGGTGACGGAAACGTCCATGGGCCTGGGCATGGCTGGAGGGTGGGGTGCTCGTCATGATTCGTCCTTCGATGTCGTGTCAAAGTGAGTGCTCGAAGATCACTCTCGGGGGCTGAGGACGCCCTCCAGGGTGGCCCGGATGGCGGCCGCGGTCCATGGACCAAGGTCCTGAGGTCGCCCTCCAGAACGACGATGCGACCCGGCGCGCCGTCCGCGTGGGAACAAGGTCCCCGGACGAGGGGCACGTCGCCCCTGCTCCTTGACCGTTCGACCGCGTGGACTGGTGTCTCGAGGCCGACACCCCGGTCGGCCGTGAGGAGGACCATCATGAGCTATGTGCCCCCCGGCGCCCCCGACAGCATCGTCGTGGTCTCCGACCGGTACGAGAACTTCATCGGCGGCAAGTGGCTGCCGCCTGCGCGCGGCGAGTACATGACAGACGTCGCGCCGGCTACCGCTCTCCCGATCACGCAGGTCGCGAGGTCGAGCGAGGAAGACGTGATGGCCGCGGATCGCCAAGATCGGCTTCACCGGCGAGACCGTCACCGGTCGGCTGATGATGCAGTACGCCGCCCAGAACATCATCCCGGTCACGCTCGAGCTCGGCGGAAAGTCGCCGAACGTCTTCTTCGAGGACGTCATGGCCCACGACGACGACTACCTGGACAAGGCTGTCGAGGGCTTGGTGCTCTACGCCTTCAACAAGGGCGAGGTCTGCACCTGCCCCAGCCGCGCCCTAGTCCAAACGTCGATCTACGACGAGTTCATGCTCTAGCCCTCGGTGGCCGAGACCGCGGATGTCTAACACGAGTTCCTGACCCCTGCGCAGCTTAAGGCGCGCTGGCCCTTGGTGCGCACCGAAGACCTGAACGGCGCGCATTTCCATCCGCAGGACGG
>JALRKU010000256.1 GCA_023254755.1 Aeromicrobium sp.
TCGACCTACATCCCGCTCAAGGTCAACCAGGCCGGCATCATCCCGGTCATCTTCGCCTCGAGCCTGCTGTACCTGCCGGCCCTGCTGGCCCAGTTCAACCCCGACGCCCCGTACTCGTCGTGGATCAACGACCACTTCGTCCGCGGCGACCACCCGTACTACATGATCACCTTCTTCCTGCTGATCGTGTTCTTCACGTACTTCTACGTGTCGATCACCTTCAACCCCGAGGAGGTCGCCGACAACATGCGCAAGTACGGCGGCTTCATCCCCGGCATCCGCGCCGGTCGACCCACGCAGGACTACCTGGCGTACGTGCTGAGTCGCATCACGGCGCCCGGCGCGGTCTACCTGGGTCTCATCGCGCTGATCCCGATGCTCGCCATCGCGCTGCTCAACGCGAACCAGAACTTCCCGTTCGGTGGCACGACGATCCTGATCATCGTCGGCGTCGGTCTCGACACCGTGAAGCAGATCGAGAGCCAGCTCCAGCAGCGCAACTACGAAGGGTTCCTCCGCTGATGCGACTCCTGATCATGGGTCCGCCCGGTGCGGGCAAGGGCACGCAGGCCGTGGGACTGGCCGAGCGGATCGGCGGGGCCCACATCTCGACCGGTGACATCTTCCGCGCGAACGTGTCGCAGCAGACCGAGCTCGGCCGCGAGGCGCAGCGCTACATGGACGCCGGCGAGTACGTGCCTGACTCGGTGACCAACGCGATGGTCAAGGACCGGCTCGCGCAGGACGACGCGCGCGACGCGTTCATCCTGGACGGCTACCCGCGCACGGTCGACCAGGTCCGCACGCTCGACGACATCCTGGCGGGACTCGGCACCGAGCTCGACGCGGTCGTGGAGCTGGTGGTCGACGGCGAGGAGCTCATCCAGCGGCTGCTCAAGCGCGCCGAGACGAGCGGCCGCACCGACGACACCGAGGACGTCATCCGGCACCGCCAGGAGATCTACACGGCCGAGACGGCACCGCTGATCGACGTGTACCGCGAGCGCGGTCTGCTGCGTCAGGTCGACGGCGTGGGCACGATGGACGAGGTCGCGGCGCGCATCGACGCCGCCCTCGCCGAGTGACAGGTCCCGACCGGTTCGGGCACGCTCCGATCGTCGGAACGGGCGGCTCCGCGGGCAGGTGAGGTGCAGGTGTTCGGTCGAGAGCGCATCGAGCTGAAGAGGCCGGCGCAGATCGAGGTGATGCGCCGGGCGGGTCTCGTCGTCGCCTCCACGCTCGAGCTGCTGCGCGAGAACGCGGTCGCGGGGGTGTCGACCGGCGAGCTCGACCAGCTGGCCAGGGAGCACCTGGCGCGTCACGGCGCCACGTCCAACTTCCTCGACTACGGGGCCGACGCCGCTGGACACGGTGGCTTCCCCGGCGTGCTGTGCGCCTCGGTCAACGAGCAGGTCGTCCACGGCATCCCGGGCGACCAGGTGCTCCGTGACGGCGACCTGATCTCGATCGACTTCGGTGCCGTCGTCGACGGCTGGCACGGCGACGCGGCCGTCACGGTCGCGGTCGGGGAGGTCGCGCCCGAGCACGCAGAGCTGGTGCGGGTCACCGAGGGCGCCCTGTGGGCCGGCCTCGCGGCCGCGAGGCTCGGCGGCCGCGTCGACGACATCAGCGGCGCCATCGAGGACCACGTCAGGGCGTCGGGCGACTACGGCATCACCGACGGGCTCACGGGGCACGGCATCGGCACCGCGATGCACCAGCCGCCCTACGTGCCGAACGTCCGGACGCGTGGGCGCAGCGCCCGCCTGGTCGAGGGGCTCGTGCTCGCCGTCGAGCCGATGGTCACCCTCGGGACCGACGACAGCCGCACCCTCGACGACGGGTGGACGATCGTCACGACCGACGGCAGCTGGGCCGCACACTTCGAGCACACGTTCACGCTCACCCCACGTGGCGCCTGGGTCATGACGGCCGCCGACGGCGGCCGCGCGCGGCTCGAGGAGCTCGGCGTCCCCTACGGCGGTCCCTGATCAGGTCGCCCCTTGGGGGAGGCCGACGCGGTCGCCGCTCGGACGGGAGGGCTGGACGTCGGCGCGCACCGGGTGCGGGACCGGCGCGTGGAGACACCCGTCCGGGGGAGTCAGCGGTGCAGCTCCATCGTGCAGCACTTGACGCTGCCGCCACCCTTGAGGAGCTCGGACAGGTCGACCGGCACCGGGGTGTAGCCGCGGTCGGCGAGCACGGCGGCGAATCGCGTGGCCTGGGCCGGGAGGACGACGTGCCGGCCGTCGCTGACCGCGTTGAGCGCCAGGTGTGCCGCCTCGGACTCCGGCACGCGCAGCGCGTCGGGGAAGAGGTCCTGCAACGTGCGGCGGCTGTGCGGGCTGAACGCCGTGGGGACGTACGCGATGTCGGCGGGCAGGTCGCCGTTGCCGTCGTCGAGCACAGCGAGCGCGGTGTCCAGGTGGTAGAACCGGGGGTCCACCAGCTCGAGCGAGACGACGGGGCGGTCGAGCACGGCGGCCGCCTCGATGTGGGCCTCGAGCGAGGTGCGGAAGCCGGTGCCGGCGAGGATCATCGAGCCGAGCGTCAGGAAGTCGCCCTCGCCCTCGTTGGTGTGCGAGGGAGCCGCCACGTCGATGCCGAGCGAGCGAAGGCGCAGGGCGTGGGCCGCGGCCTCGCCCTGGCGCTCCGGATGCCGGAACCGGGCGCCGTAGGCCCGGTTCCCCACCGTCAGGGCACCGTTGGCGGCGTACACCATGTCGGGGTGGCCGGGCAGCGCCGGCAACAGGTCCACGTGGTGGCCGAGGGACTCGTAGGTGGCGCGCAGGTCGGCCCACTGACGCAGGGCCAGCGACGTGTCGACCGGCACGGACGGATCCATCCACGGGTTGATCGCGTACTCGACGGTGAAGTGGTCCGGCCGGCACATCACGTACCTGCGGGTGCGGGCACTGCGCTGGAGCGCGGGGCGGACGCGGGTGTCGAGGACGGTCATCGAGCCTCCGGGAAGGTGAACGGTCAACGAATCCATGCTAGGGCGAGCAGCGCCGCCACGACGAAGCCGAAACGTGCGTCCTCGCGCACGAATCCTGCGTCTGTGCACGCTTGGCCAGAGATTCTTGCCATCATGGGGACATGGACGACGTCGACCGCCGCATCATCGAGATCCTCCTGGAGGACGGGAGGGCTGCGTACGCCGCGATCGGCGATCGCGTGGGCCTCTCGGCGTCGGCGGTGAAGCGACGCATGGACCGGCTGGTCGCCGACGGCGTGATCAGCGGATTCACCGCCGTGCTCGATCCCGACGTGCTGGGCTGGACCACGGAGGCCTACGTGCAGGTGCACTGCCGCGGCACCATCTCGCCCGAGGAGCTCCGCGCCGCGTTCGGGCGCGTGCCCGAGGTCCACGCGGCAGCGACCGTCTCCGGCACCGCCGACGCCATCTTGCGCATCGTCGCCCAGGACGTCCGCGACCTCGAGCGCGCCCTCGAGCGGGTCCGGCAGGAGACCGCCAACGTCGACCGCACCGAGACCGCGATCGTGCTCAGCCGCCTGATCGACCGACGCACGGCCGGCCCCGCCTGACCAGCGGCGTCCACCGATCGGACGACTCGACGTGCGGCGGCGTTCGTCGCGAGGATGGACGGCGGGGGAGAAGGGTGGACCAGTGGATCCAGGCGCACGAAGGTCCATCCGGGTTGCAGCGGTCGACAACCATCCCGTGGTGCTCGCCGGCATCGGCGCTGCGCTCGCCGAGACGGCACCCGACTGCGAGCTCGTGGCAGTCGCGGACTCGATCGAGTCGCTGCTCGACGGACCGGGCGCGACGGCCGACGTCGTGCTCCTCGATCTGTGGATGCCACGGGAAGGCACGGTCGCCGAGGACATCCGACGTCTCGTCCAGCGCGGCAAGGCGGTTCTCATCTTCACGTCGGAGGAGCGTCCGGTCCCGGTCCGCCAGGCGATCGAGTCCGGTGCCTCAGGCCTCATCCTCAAGATCGACCCCATCGAGTCGATCGCGGAGACGATCCGCGGAGCGTTCTCCGGCGACGTGGTCTGCTCGGGCGCGCTCGCCCATGCCCTGCTCGACGACGAATCCGCAATGAGTCGACTGACGCCACGGCAGGTCGACATCCTCCGAGGGATCTCGGAGGGACTGCCCTACAAGTCCGTCGCCAAGTCCATGAACATCACCGAGTCGACGGTCCGCGAGCATCTCAATCGCGCGGTCGCCGCGTACCGCCAGCGTGGTCTGGACCCCGGCAATTCGCACGGCCTCGTCCGCATGGCGCGCGAAGACGGATATCTCACCGACTGATCGGCTCGGCGACCGTGATGACGGAGGCGTGCTCGGCATGGTCGAACTCGACCCGCAGACCGCGTAACGACCTGTCGACGGGCGATCGACGGTCCGGCTCCAGCGCAGGCACGACGACCAGTCGCGTGTAGTGCGCACCGTGCGACGGCGGCGACACCGTCACGTGCTGGACGATCGTCGGATCGACCACAGCGCGGATGAGCAGTGGAATCGGCGATCCGGTCAACGGCGACGTCGCGGCGCGGAAGTCGATGGTCGAACCGGTCTCTCGAGCCGTGGCGATGCGCAGTCGCAGCTCGTCGTCCAGCAGGTCTGGCAGGTTGACCTCGTCGCGCACCTGCATGGCCAGAGCCCGAGCGTGCTCGACCACGGCTGGCGCGTCCAGATCGGCGACGCCGTTCGCCACCGCTTCGAGGAAGGGAGCGACGGTCGCCTGGCTGAGGGCGTCACGCGCATCCTCGGCCTGGTCCTGTGAGAGGCGGTCGGTGATCCGCTGGAAGGTGAGGAGCGTCTCCCGCTCGTTGCGCCGGACGGCAGCCTGGGTCCGCCGAAGGGCCCGGGTGGTGGCGCCGAACGCGACGGAGTAGACGACCGGTTGGAACATCGGGTCGCCGACGTCGGCCATGACGACGACCGGATCGACGGTGCTCCACACCCCGACGGTCACCCCGAGCACGACACCCCACGTCACGAGCCAACCGAACGGGACGAAACAGGCGACCGTGAACAGCGGGACGCACAGCACGGCGAGGACCCATGCGTCGAAGTCGAGCAGTGCTCCGTCCCCTGCCGTGTCGAGCCCCCACACGAGGATGAGAACCGACGTCCCGATGATCGCGACGCAGGTGAGGGGGCCGAGTCGTCGCAGCCAGGCGACGGCCGACACGACGACCACGAAGCCGATCGACACCGCGGCGACTCGCGCGCCTGCCCAGTCGTCGACGTGGCGGCCGACCAACCAGAGCTGTCCGACCAACGCCATCGCCGTGACCACCAGGCTGAAGCGCCATGACGCGACGTCGCTCCAGCGCCCCCTCTCGATCGGCAGGGCGGGCCAGACCAGCTCGACCGTCGTGCCGTCGTCGGGTCGGGAGGTGAATCGCGCTGCTCCGCCGACCTCCTTCATCCGCCCGAGGATCGAGTGCGTGATGCCGAAACCGGCCGACAGCTCGGCAGGCAGGCCTCGTCCGTCGTCCGTGATGGTGACGCGGACGTGGCCGTCGTCGAAGTCCGCCGTCACACCGATCAGCGACGCCTCGGCGTGACGGTCCGCGTTGCGGACGGCCTCGGCTGCTGCCGCCGACAGCGACGCGCGGATGGACTCCGGCAGGGCGGCCTCCTGCGAATTGTCGACCGATGCCCTGAGAACGGGAGTCGCAACTCCCGAGACGTCCGGCAGGAGCGCCGTGGCGCCTGCTCGGCCCTGGGAGTCGATCGCGTCGACGGCTCGCCGCGCCGCCTCGCGGACTGCGACGTGGTGGGGGTTGTGCTCGATCGCGACGAGTGCGCCGATGACCTCGTCGTGAAGCACTCGGCGGCGCCGGGCCGACCGTTCCGTCGTGCGCCGGGCGAGGGCCTCGCGCTGTCCTGACAGGATCTTCCCGGCCAGTGCCTCGGCGGCGCGACTCAGCTCGACTCGATACGAGCTGACGGTGAAACCCACCACCGCGATGACGCTGACGTCGGTCGCCACCTCGTCGATGGCGTCCCAGAGTCCGCCGGGTCCGCCGAGATGGCGACCAGCGACGTAGGCCGGCACGAGCACCGCCATCCAGGACCAGAACTCCTTCCACGGCCGGAGGATGCTCGCAAGGACCGCGGCGTACGCCATGTACCCGTAGGCCGGTCCGGCCTGGATGCCGACTCCTGCCGTGTCGAGCTCGATGGCGAGACCGAGCATCGCGATCATCGTCAGGGCGATCGCCGCAATGTCCCCGCGACCGGCGATTCCCGCGAAGCAGCGAACCGACACGACGCCGAGCGCCGCGATGGCCGAGAACACCAGCGCGACGCCGAACGTGCCGAGTCGATCGGCACTGGGCTGAAGCCACGCCCAAGGCCAGGAGAGGTACATCAGGCCCATCAGCCCGCCGATCACGCTCAGCGAGCGGTCGGGATGCAGGTGAGCTCGGTCGGTCGTCATCGCGAGCCGTTCGAAGTCGTCGTCCACGTCCGCCATGACAATCCGGCGCGTGCCACGACGCCATGGGGACGGGGACCTCTCCCCGGTGGCGGATCTGACCATGTGGACCTCGAAAAGCCGGACTGGACGACAGTATGTCTGCAGGCGAACCGTCACGGAGGCGAAGTGCAGCATTCGAGATCGGACCCGCGACGCGGTGGCCAGCGCTCGACTGAGGCGTCCGATCGCCGGGCGGGTCGGTCTGACGGAACGTGGGTGAACAGTCTGTCCGTGCTGATGACGTGCGCTGTGGCGTCTGTCGGTGGCTAGGCGCCAGGCACCAGTCCGGGAACCACACGTGCGGGCTCGTAGTGCCCGAACTCCGGCCTGATCAAGGTCTCGGCGACGACGCGACCTTCGTCGACGAAGTGACGGATCTCGTCGGCGGAGAAGGGTCCGTACTCGGTGCCCTCGACCGCGATGAAGTAGGACGTCGGTCGGCCGAGGTCCACAGGGTCCGTCGTGGGCGGCGGCGGTGTGCCGACCCGTCCGGACGGGTCCATCGACGTGCGGCGCGGGTCCGTGTCACGCGGCACCGTGTCCCGCAGCACCGGAACCGCACGGGCGACGACCAAGGTGAACCCAGCGGCGAACAGCCCGATAAGGCCGAGATACCCCCACACCCATCCGACGACGACGTCGGTCACGGCCTCGTAGCGGTAGCCAGAGGCCCCGACGACCACGGCGATCTCACCGCCAGCGATGACGACCCCACCGAGGATCGACACCCCGCCGGCAGCACGTAGCGCGGTCGACGATCGTCCTGCGAGGCCGACCACCGCGAGCAGCGCTGCGAGGGTTCCGACGACGCGACCGGCCGCCTGGACCAGGATCCCCCAGTACAAGGCGCCCGGGTCGTAGCCACTGGTCAGCGGCTCGAGGCTGACCGTGCCCTCGACGAACCCGACGATCACCTGCACCAGTCCGAATCCGCCGGCGGCGAGCACGAGGACCGCGCCGAGGACCTGAGCCCACGAGAGCCTCACGATCGGTCGCTCCGCGTCGCCAGGGCCGCGGCCACGTCGGGGTCGTCGACGAGGGCGAGCCACTCCAGGAGCGCCGGGTAGGTCGCGGGGTTGGCTGCCACGGTCGCCCAGGCGTGCGGGTGCTGCGAGACGATGTCGGCGAGCTCGGCCGCCGGCGTCGACGGATCGGCGGCGGCACGCAGGATCGGGTCCTGTGCGGTGCTCGTGGCCACGGCCGGTCCGGGAGCGGGCATCGGGGGCGGGGTCGGTCGTGGGGTGGCCTGCGGGGCGAGCTCGCCCCAGTCCTGTCGCGAGACCTCGATGGGCGACGACGTCGGCTGCACGGCTGTGGTACCGGTGCCGGCTCCCGCAGCCACGTCGTGCGGCGGTCGCTCGGGCGCCTCCTCGGCGGCTGCAACCACCGGCGTCGCGTCGTCGGCGGGCGCTGGTGGCACCGGAGTCGAGCCCTCGACGGCGAAGCCTCCGGCCGCGCTGCGGATCGAGTCGACGAGCCGGCCCGGCCCGACGGCGAGCACGAGTGCCGTCGCCCCGGCGAGGAAGGGGACGAGATAGGACGAGAACGTCGTGGGCGTGAAGTCAGAGGGGCTGACGATCACCGTGATCCAGACGCCGACCACGTACACCGCGATGCCCACGAGCGCGGTCGTCAGGCCGTCGCGGTTCCACAGCTCGGCGCTGCCCAGTGCGGCCGCCACGGCGATGGCCACGTAGACGATCAGGCAGGTCACGAGTCCGCCGTCCGACGATCCGAGCTGATTCATCGCCACCGCGACGGTGAAGGCACCGACGCCACCGATGAGAGCGAGCATCGCCATGAAGCGGGCGGCCGCTGGACGGAAGTTCTCGGCCGCGAGGGGGCCCGGCTCGGCCCCGACCGCTCGCGGGGCTGCGGCCGCCGTCGCCGCGGCCACGAAGAAGGTCAACCCGTAGCCGAGGCCGTGCGCCGTCTCGCCGGCCGCGACGCTGACGCCGAAGGTCGCCGTGCCCTCGCCGAGCGTCAGGACGGCGCCGGCCGCGATGAACAGACCGGTCGCGATCGCGCTGAGCGTCCACGGTGCCGAGCCGCGGAGCAGGCCGATCATCGGCAGCGCGACGAAGATGCCCGTCACGATGCTCAGCACCAGGAGCAGCAGCGTGAACACGCCGGCGTCCCACACCTGCTGGAGCAGCGTCGTGATCGTGAACGCCACGACCGTGACGGCTGCGAGAACGCGGGCGATGATCGACCAGGCCCGGTCCTCGGACGTCGTCTCGGTCGACGTGCGCTCGCTCGGCCTCGGCTGCACGGCGAGGAGGACGCCGATGAGGCCGACGGTGGCCCCGATGCCGATGCCTCCCTCCACGGTCCCGTAGTAGAAGTCCTGGTCGCCGCCCTCGAACAGGTCGACCACGACCACGACCACGAGGCAGACCAGCCATGGTGCGACGAGGGCGTATCGAACGAGTCGGTTGTACCCGACGTCCCAGGAGGGGCCGAACACCCCGGCCCTCGCGGCGTGGGACACGGCGACAGCGCTGGCGGCCAGCAGGCTGGCGACGACGACGTACCAGTGGTCCGTCGCGTCCGAGGTCAGGTCCCACGGCATGGCGAGCGTGAGCAGGACGAGCGCGGCCGCGCTCGCGTCGCGGGCGAGCTCGGCCCGTGAGGGTCGCGGCGGTGAGCCGGGGTCGATCGTCATTCCGTGCACCTTCGGTCGAGCGGTGGGGTCTCAGGCCCCACCGCAGGCGGTCTCTTCGGCGAGCATGGAGCTCCAGGTCTCGACGCCGACCTCCCCGTCGACGAAGAGGTCGTTGTTCTCCTGGTAGCGGCGAACGGCGGACTCCGTGTCCGGCCCGAAGTCGCCGGCCGGGTCGTCGAGGTCGTAGTTGAGGCGAGCGAGGAGGAGCTGCAGCTCTGCGACGCGGTTCCGACCGTCCGTCGAGGGGTCGGCGTCGCCGGCCGTCAGATAGGGGAGCGCGTCGACGGACTCCAGGCAGAGGCACAGCGGCCGGTTCGTGGTCCGGTCGGCCCACAGGCCGACGGTCGTCCCGCGATCGAGGGACGAACGAGCGGCGCACGCCTCCCCGAACGTGGGGAACGGTCCGACGTATGCGGCGTAGATGGCGTTGCCGTCGATCTCCTGGAAGAAGCCGGCGCACGACTCGTCGGTGCGCAGGTACTTCGCGCCGGGGACGTCGGCGGCCCGCTCGACCACGGAGCGATACTGCGACGGCACGCCCGACGACTCCAGGAGCAGGACGTACTCGCCGGTGCACTCGACGTTGGAGAACGGCAGGGACACGTCCAGCTCAGAGGGATCCCCGACGTCCTCCGGGTTCCCTCCGTCGGAACCGTCCTCGGGGGTTGCGGCGACGCTCGTCGAGTCGCTCGTGGTCTCCGTCGCCGTCGCGTACGGAACGACGACTGCCGACCCGGCGAGGACGAGGGCGAGAGCCGCTGCGACGAACGGCCCGAGGGGGTTCGGTCGCCGGGATCCGACGACTGCGTGAAGCCCTGCGACGCGGTCGAACCACAGGCGCCCCGTCCCGTGACGGGCTCCGGCGGCGAGCGCGACGACGAGCCCGATGCCCAGCGTCAGGAGGCCGGTCAGAGCGAGCGCCAGCTGGTAGACGAGCGCCCGCGGCCAGCCCGGGTCGCCCTGGGACGCCTCGTGGACGAACCGGTATCCGGCCCAGCGATGTCCCAGGGTTCCACCGCGGGCGAGGAGGCCCCACTGCAGCAGGCCGAGAAGCGTCGTCGCCGCGCCGCCGACCGTGTACAGGACCAGGGCGGTCGTCACGTCGTCCTGGTCGTTGGTGGTCGTGGCCCGGAGTGCGAACCCGATGGCGGCGAGCGTCGGCAGACAGGCCGCCACCGCAATCGACGCGTCGACGAGGTACGCGGCCACGCGCTGCTCCTGCGCTGGCCCGCCGACCCCTCGTGCCGGGTCCGGGTGCTGACGTCGATCGGCGGCCGGGTCGCGCGCGTCGAGCAACGGTGCGGCGCGATCGTGACGGACGGGAGCCGGTGGCGCCGGTACCGGCGGTAGCGGGTCACGCCGTCGGACGACGGTCGAGTCCGCCGTGGGCGGCGGTGGCACGGGCGGCATCCTGCGTCGCGTCTCCGCCGCCCGCCCGTCGGTCCTGGACGGGGGGACAGGAGGCAGGGAGGAGCGCTCGCGAATCGCCGTCTCGTCGTGGGAGCGTCCCCCGATCGGGCGCGGGACGGTGCGCTCCTCGGGGATCGAGGGGTCGTCGGGAGCGTCGTCGCCGTCGTCGTGGGCCATCTCGTCTCACTCGTCGCGGGGGCCGTGTCGCCGTGAGGATATGGCCGCGGACGAGACGGTGTCCGGAGAACGTCTGTCCCCCATTCCGACGGGTCGCGACGTCGTCGATTCGAGTGCGAGAAGGCTTTGGCGCTCCTAGGCTCCAGCCATGCGTCGCCTGGCCGTTCTCGCCGTCCTGGTCGTAGCGTCCGTTGCCGCCTGCGTCCCGTCGTTGAGCGACGAGACCGAGAAGGTGGCCGAGGACCTGCCGAAGGTCCCGGTGATCGTCGTGCTCGACGCGTCCGGCTCGATGAAGGTGAAGGACGCGCCGGGACAGCGGTTCGCCGCAGCGCGGAAGGCGGTCGGCGCGCTGGTCGACGCCCTCTCGGACGACCACGAGATCGGTCTGACGGCCTACGGGACGGCCACCGGCTCGTCGGACGCCGAGAAGGCCAAGGGATGCAAGGACGTCACCGCGGTCGTTCCCTTCGGACCGCTCGACAAGAAGGCCTTCTCCGCCGCCGTCGACCGGTTGAAGCCGTCGGGCTACACGCCCATCGGTGCTGCCCTCGAGCAGGCCGCGGGTCAGCTGCCCTCCTCAGGTGAGCGAGCGATCGTGCTGGTGTCCGACGGCATCGACACGTGCAGCCCGCCCGATCCCTGTGCCGTTGCCGAGCAGCTGCACGACGACGATCCCGATCTGGTGGTCCACACGCTCGCCTTCCGCGTGGCGGACGACCCGAAGGCACGAGAGCAGCTGTCGTGCATCGCTGAGGCGACGGGCGGCCTCGACCTCGACGCGTCGAGCGGTCTGCTGCTGACGACACGGCTGCTGGCCGCGTTCGACCCGGCGAGGGCCGCGAACAGCCTGCAACCCTCGGGCTACCGGGGCCTCGAACCCGGCATGAGCGTGGCGGACGCCCGCAAGGTCGCACCGAAGCTGGGCGACGTCAAGGACAAGGGGCGCCTCGAGATCGTCTACGTCGACTGCACCCTCGTCTTCGACGACGGCGTCCTGGTGGAGATCGTGCCCCGAGGCAACAAGATCAGGACGCTCGACGGTGTGGGTGTCGGAACGGACGTCGCGCGCGCCGAACGCCTCTACGGGCGGACCGACGTCCCCACGGTGCGATCCGGCGACACAGTGACCTACCCGGCAGATGAGCAGCTCGGCACGGGACTGCGTGTCACCTTCGACCCCTCGGGCTCCGGGATCGCCGGGACCATCACCCGGATCGTGCTGTGCCGCTGTGCGCCAGCAGGAGGGCGGCTCGCCGTCGAGGCGCCCTTCGACCGGACACGAGGTGTCGATCCGGATGCCTACGTCTGGACCGGCGGGGCCGCCGTCCCCGTCAGGGCGGGTTCCGACGAACCTCTGGACTCCATGGAACCCGTGGGGTTCGCCGGTGACAGGGCAGTCTTCATCGGACGGGCCGGGGCCCACGGTCACGCGTGGAGGGTGTTCAGCGCCGATGCGCGCACGGGCGGTGACGTGCGCCATGCGGCCTGCGACGCGTGTGACTCGGTCGTCGTCGCGGGTGACGAGGTCGTGGGGGTCGACGCCTACGAGCTGCGTCTTCGCCGGTGGTCCCCGGAGCTCGCAGACGAGCAGGTGGTGGACCTGCCGGCCGACGACATCGACCAGCCAGCGGCTGAGTTCGGAGATCCGTATCCCTACGCCAGGGTGGTCGCCGCCGATGGCGATGCCGCCTACATCGTGACGCGCCGCAGCGGCGACCCCGTGGACGGTGACGACGACGGGTCCGACGACTCGACTCGAGTCCTCAAGGTCACGTCCGACGGACAGGCGACCTGGTCGCCGCGGCTGGAATCCGTGTCGTGGTCCCACGCCGCGGTCCTCTCCGGCCGGTCGCTGGTCGTCACCGGGTTCGATCAGGGCGTACTGACGCTGGATGCGTCGACCCTCGAGATCGCGTCGCAGATCGACCTACCTGCTCCCCAGGCGAACGCCACGGAGGTCGGGCGGACGGCGGAAGGGCGACTCTGGATGTCCGGAGTCCCGTGCTCGGCCTGCGACGGCCCGCCGAGCACGTGGACCCACGACGCAGGTGGGTGGGCGGAGGTCGACGTCCCGGAGGGAGCATTCGTCGCCTGCAGCGCGGGTCCGGCGTCCGGCCTCCGAGGGCTGGGCGACGTGGAAGCCGTCGGCGGCTACGACTCTCGCCCGGTGCTGAGGGTCCAGCGCGGCTACGACGGGGCGTGGCGAGACGTGGGCCGCGTCGACGGGTCGACGTGCGTCGTGGGTTGACCGCGACGCCACGATTTGAGAAACGCCGTCGTCGCGGCCTAGAATGGTGAGTCGGCCGATTCGGCTCGCGCTTCCCCGTCTCCGGGTCCTCGGATCCAGCGGCGTCAGCGTGTGCCCGGCCGGTTGGCAGTGATGTAGACCGAAGAAGAGGACATGGCGAAAAAAGAAGGCGTCATCGAGATGGAGGGCTCCGTCGTGGAGGCCCTGCCGAACGCGACCTTCCGCGTCGAGCTGCAGAACGGGCACCGCGTGCTCGCTCACATCAGCGGCAAGATGCGCCAGCAC
>JALRKU010000307.1 GCA_023254755.1 Aeromicrobium sp.
ACGACCGTCTCGCCGAGCGCGTCGTCGACCGCGCTCCCGAGGTCGTGGCGGCGCCGGGTCGCGTGCAGGCCTGGGTCGTCGGACCCGGCGGCGCCGACACGGCGGAGGCCGCGCTCGAGCGGGCGCTGGCCGACGGCGTGCCCGTCGTGGTCGACGCCGCGGCGCTGGACCACCTGCCGGCGTCGTTCGAGGTCCCCGCGCTGCTCACCCCGCACGCGGGAGAGCTCGCGCGACTGCTCGACGTGCCGCGCGAGGAGGTCG
Source organism: Aeromicrobium sp. (assembly GCA_023254755.1). Lineage (GTDB taxonomy): Bacteria > Actinomycetota > Actinomycetes > Propionibacteriales > Nocardioidaceae > Aeromicrobium. Next base: position 262 of record JALRKU010000307.1, read on the forward strand.
AGGCGGCGCCGTGGGCCCACGCCGAGGAGGCGGCCCGGCGCTGGGGGGCCACGGTGCTGATCAAGGGGGCGCGCACCGTCGTCGTCTCGCCCGAGGGGCGCAGCCGCGTCAACCTCACCGGCACCCCGTGGCTCGGCACCGCGGGGGCGGGCGACGTGCTGGCCGGGTTCACGGGCTCGCTGCTCGCGGCCGGGCTCGAGCCCTTCGACGCCGCGTCGCTCGGCGCGTTCCTGCACGGCGCGGCCGGCGTCGCCGCCAACCCTGGTGGTCCGCTCACGGCCAGTGACGTCGCCGCGGCCCTGCCCGGCGTCGTCGGGGCGTTCCTGGCCGGCGAGCTCGACGACGTCCGGCGAGGGGACTGGTCGTGACCGGGCCCCAGGCCGAGGCGGTCATCGACCTCGACGCCTACGCCGCCAACGTCGCCGCCCTGCGCGCTCACGTCGGCGACGCGCAGGTCATGACGGTGGTCAAGGCCGACGCCTACGGCCACGGCAGCGTTCCCGTGGCCCGCACCGCGCGTGCCGCCGGGGCCGACTGGCTCGGCGTCGCGACCGTCGACGAGGCCGTCGCACTGCGTGCGTCGGGCGACGTCGGACCGCTGCTGTGCTGGCTCGCGGCGCCCGGCGCCGCGTTCGCGGCGGCGATCGACGCCGACGTCGAGCTGACCGCCTCGTCGGTCGCCCAGCTCGAGGAGATCCTCGCCGTCGCTCCGCGCCGGCCGCGGCTCCAGCTCAAGGTCGACACCGGGCTGTCCCGCAACGGTGCGCTCGGAGCCGAGTGGTCGCGGCTCGTCGAGGCGGCGGCCGTGGCTCAGTCGGCCGGCCGCGTCGAGATCACGGGCGTGTGGAGCCACTTCGCGTGCGCCGACGAGCCGCAGCACCCGGCGAACGACCGTCAGGAGGCCGTGTTCCGCGCGGCGGTCGACGAGGCCCGCGCCGCGGGGATCGAGCCGGGCTTGCGCCACCTGAGCAACTCGCCCGCGGCCCTCACCCGCCCGTCGGCTCGGTTCGACCTGGTGCGGCTCGGCATCGCGACCTATGGCGTCCCACCGGCCCGCGACCTCGACCACCCCGTCGAGCTCCGACCGGTGATGACGCTGCGCGGCCGACTCGCGGCGGTCAAGCGGGTCCCGGCGGGGAGCGGCATCTCCTACGGGCACACCGTCGTCACCGACCGCGACACCACGATCGGCCTGGTGCCGCTCGGGTACGGCGAGGGCGTCCCCGTGGCGGCGTCCAACCGGGTCTCGGTCGGCTTCGCGGGGGAGCAGGTGCCGCAGGTCGGTCGCGTCTGCATGGACCAGCTGATGATCGACCTGGGCGACCGCCCGGCCCGCGTCGGCGACGTCGTGACGCTCTTCGGCCCCGGCGACGACGGCGAGCCCTCGGCACTGGACTGGGCCGACGCGTGCGGCACGATCGGGTACGAGATCGTCACCCGCATCGGTGGACGCGTCGTCCGCTCCTACGTCGGGGGCCAGTCATGAGGGAGCCAGTCATGAGGAGGCCAGTCATGAGGGAGCCAGTCATGAGGAGGCCAGTCATGAGGAGGCCG
>JALRKU010000416.1 GCA_023254755.1 Aeromicrobium sp.
AGGTGGGCTCGTCGGCGATCAGCAGCTTCGGCCGGGCGGCCAGACCCATCGCGATCAGCGCGCGCTGACGCATGCCGCCGGAGAACTCGTGCGGGTACTGCCGGGCACGTCGCTCGGCATCGGGCAGACCCGCCTCCTCGAGCAGCTCGACGACGCGACGGTCGGCCTCGTCGCCGTGGGCGACGTCGTTGGCGACCAGCGCCTCCTTGATCTGCCGTCCCACCTTCCACAACGGGTTCAGGTTCGACATCGGGTCCTGCGGGACCAGACCGATCGACGAGCCGCGCAGGGCGAGGATCTTGGACTTGTCGGCCGTCGCGATGTCGACGCCGTCGAACAGGATGCGCCCGCCGAGGACTCGCCCGTTGCCGGGCAGCAGGTCGATGACGGCGTGGGCCATCGTGGACTTGCCCGATCCGGACTCGCCGACGATCGCGATCGTCTGACCGGGGTAGATCGTCAGGTTCGCCTGGTCGACGGCCGTCAGGGTCTCCTTGCCGGCTCGGAAGCCGACCGAGAGGTCCTCGATCTGCAGCAGCGGAGCGACGGCGGTGTGGTCGGTGCTCACTTCTTCCTCGCCTTCGGGTCGAGGGCCTCGCGGACGGCCTCACCCAGCAGGATGAAGCCCAGCACGGTGAGGGCCAGGGCGGTGGCCGGGACGAACATCAGCTGCAGGTGCTGGCCGGAGCGCACCTGGTTCTGCGCGGCCGAGAGGTCGTTGCCCCAGGACACCACGGCCTGCGGCGGCAGGCCGAGGCCGAGGAACGACAGCGAGGTCTCGGCGACGATGAACACGCCCAGCGAGATCGTCGACGCCACGATGACCGGAGCCAGTGCGTTCGGCACGATGTGCCGGCGCAGGTTCTTCATCTTCGAGGCGCCGATGGCCGTGGCCGCGTCGACGAACTCCAGGTTCTTGACCTCGAGGACCGCTCCGCGCATCTGGCGGGTGATCTGGGGCCACGCGAAGAGCGCGAGCGCGAGCACCACGACGATGACCGATCCCCAGAAGCCCCGATCGGGGAACGTGTTGTTGATGACCGAGATGACGACGATGCAGGCCAGCAGCAGGGGGATCGAGAAGAAGATGTCGCTGATGCGCGAGACGACCGTGTCGACCCAGCCGCCGTAGAAGCCGGCGATCGCTCCCGTGACCATGCCGATCAGTGCGGAGAGCAAGGCGGTGAGCAGTCCGACCGCCACCGACGCCCGGGCCCCGTGGACCGTGCGGGCCCACACGTCGTAGCCCTGCTGGGTGAACCCGAACGGGTGGCCCTCGCTCGGCGGGGCGAAGCTGTTGTCGAGCGAGCCCTTGGTCGGGTCGGCGCTGGTGAACAGCGACGGGAAGAAGATCATCACCGCGATGAAGGTGAGGATCACGACTGCGAGCCAGAACAGCGGCGACGTGCGCAGGCGCTTCCACGCCTCCTTCCACTGGTTCTCGGGCACGGCGTCGACGTTGACGGCGTCGATCGCTCGCAGCGGCGTCTCGTCGATCGGAGCGACGAAGCGCTCCTGTCCGGGTCGGGCGTCAGGCATAGCGGATCCTCGGGTCGAGCACGGCGTAGATCAGGTCGACCACCAGGCTCGTGAGCATGTAGACGATCACCATGAAGGTCACGATCGCCACCACGGTGGAGGTCTCTCCCTTGGCGATCGCGGTGTAGGCCGCGTTGCCGATGCCGGGGATGTTGAAGATGGTCTCGGTGATGATGGCGCCGGCCATCAGCGAGCCGAGGTTGATGCCGATGTAGGTGATGACCGGGACCAGCGAGTTGCGCAGGACGTGCTTGACCACGACCTGTCCTTCGGGCAGGCCCTTGGCCCGTGCCGTGCGCACGTGGTCGGCCGACAGGTTCTCGGCGACCGACGTGCGGCACAGCCGCAGGGTGTACGCGAAGTTCGCGATGGCCAGCACGACCGCCGGGAGGATCAGCTTGCCCACGTTCCAGTCGCCGCCCACGGTCGGCGACGTCCAGCCCAGCTTGACGCCGAAGATCAGCTGCATCACGAAGCCGACCACGAAGATCGGGATCGACAGCAGCAGCAGCGAGACCAGCAGCATCGAGGAGTCGAACCAGCCGTTGCGGCGCAGTCCCGCGATCGTGCCGAGTCCGATGCCGAGCACGGCGTCGATCAGGAGCGCCATCACGGCGAGGACCACGGTGACCGGGAAGGTCTGCTGGATCAGCTCGAACACCGGCTGACCGGCGAAGGTGTCGCCGAAGTCGAAGGTGACCGCGTTCTTGACGAACAGCAGCCACTGCACGAAGAGCGGGTCGTCGAGGTGGTACTGCGCGGCGAGCGCGTCGCGCACCTCGGGAGAGACCGGCTTGTTGCCGGCGAGGTTGAGGATGGGGTCACCCGGGCGGAGCTTGAGCAGCACGAAGA
>JALRKU010000496.1 GCA_023254755.1 Aeromicrobium sp.
CCATCTTCTACGAGGACGACACCCCGTCGGAGTGGAAGGAGTACTACGACGCGAACGTGCACTTCTTCGACGACCTGGGCTCCCCGGGTGGCGCGGCCAAGCTCGGCGAGCTGGACACCGATCACGCGATGATCGCCGCGCTGCCTCCCCAGAACCAGGAGTGAGCGAGCGCGTCGTGCCCCGTCGGGACCCGGTGTCGAGTCGGTTCCCGGACTTCCCGTGGGACACGCTCGCCGACGCGAAGGCGCGCGCGTCCGCGCATCCCGACGGCATCGTCGACCTCTCGATCGGCACCCCGGTCGACCCCGCGCCCCGTCTCGCGCAGGACGCGCTGGCTGCCGCGGCCGACGCCCACGGCTACCCGACGGTGTGGGGTCCGGAGTCCCTGCGCGCGGCGGCGGGGGCATGGCTGGAGCGACGCTTCGCGATCCCCGGCGTCACGCCGCGGCACGTGCTGCCGACGATCGGCTCCAAGGAGCTGATCGCCAACCTCTGCGTGCAGCTGGGCCTCGGCCCCGGCGACCTGGTGGGTCTGCCGGAGCGCGCGTACCCGACGTACGAGGTCAGCGTGCGCTACGCAGGCGCCACGCCCGTCCGCTCCGACTCCACGAGCGCCTTCGACGACCGGTCCCCGGCGCTGGTCTTCGTCAACTCGCCGGCCAACCCCCACGGGCAGGTCCTGGACGCCGACACCCTCCGCGCGTGGGTCGAGCTCGCGCGAGAGCGGGACGCCGTCCTCGTCTCCGACGAGTGCTACCTGGAGTTCGTCTGGGAGGGCGACCCCGTGTCGGTGCTGCACCCCGACGTCAACGGCGGCTCCTTCGACAACCTGCTGTCCCTGCACTCGCTGTCCAAGCGGTCGAACCTCGCGGGCTACCGCGACGCGTTCGTCGTGGGCGACCCCAGGCTCGTCGGTGAGCTGCTGGCGGTGCGCAAGCACCTCGGCTTCATGCTGCCCAGTCCCGTCGCCGCCGCGATGGAGGCCGTGCTGGGCGACGACCAGCACGTCGACGAGCAGCGCGAGCGCTACCGGTCCCGGCGCGCCACGCTGCGCACGGCGCTGGAGGGCGCGGGCTTCGAGATCACCCACTCGGAGGCGTCGCTGTACCTGTGGGCCACCCAGGGCCGCCCGTGCCGCGAGTCGGTCGACTGGCTGGCGGACCGCGGCATCCTCGTCGCCCCCGGCGACTTCTACGGTCCCCGCGGCGCCGAGCACGTCCGTGTCGCCTTCACCGCGACCGACGAACGCGTCACCGCCGCCGCGGCCCGGCTCGGCTAGCCGCGGCGCTCAGTTGGTCGTGGCCACGACCGTGCTCCGCGGAGCCCCGGCGTCGGCACGCCACCCCTCGTCGGAGCGTTCGGCGCTCCACGCACGGCCGTCGAAGTCCACGGTGGTGAGGCCGAGCCGCGACGCGTTCGCGACCAGGTAGTGCGCCACCGCCCAGCCGCGGGCGTCGACGTCGGCGGCCGTGCCGTCGAGCGGCACGGTCAGGTCGTCTCCCGACGGCAGCGCCTCGAGGCCGAACGACGTCGTGACCTCGTCGGCGGCGGCGGACGCGCTGCCGCTGTCACCGGGGTTGACGACGCACCAGAAGCGGTGCGGGCTGTACCCCCGCAGCGCCGAGGCCAGCGCTCGTGCGTAGTCCTCGTGCTGCGCGTACAGCCCGGGGTGCGCCGACCGCTGGACGCGCTGCGCCGCATCGGTGATCTCGAGCTCCTCGTAGCCGCGAACCTTCACCAGGGCGTCGTAGAACCTGCCGATCGAGTACCGCGGCCGCATGATCCGCTCGACCGTGCCCCAGCCCTGGCTGGGACGCTGCTGGAACAGACCGACGGAGTCGCGGTCGCCGTAGTCGATGTTGTGGATCTTCGACTCCTGGAAGGCCGTCGCGATCGCGATCGTGGTCGCCCGCGGCGGCAGCCCCCGCTTCTGCGCGAGCGCGGCCATCAGCGACGACCAGCGAGCCTGCTCGGGGTCGATCTGCGCCCGGACCTCGCCGACCTCGGCGACGCAGTGCTCGCTGCGCAACGGGGTGCGGTCGCGCAGTCCGACCGAGACGAGCACGACGGCTGCGCCGAGTGCCAGGGCGAGCACCCAGCGCAGCCTCACGAGTCGTCGTCCGGTGACTAGTTGGCGTGCAGCGCCGCGTTGAGCTCGATGCCGGAGCGCGCACCGCGCGGGCGCACCTCGAGGGCACCGGACTCGGAGTTGGTCCAGAACTGCAGGCCGTCCTCGCCCGAGAGCTGCGCCGCCTTGACCACGGTGCCGTCGGGAAGGCGCACCTTGGAGCCGGCCGTGACGTAGGTGCCGGCCGCGACGACGCAGTCGTCGCCCAGCGAGATGCCGATGCCGGCGTTGGCGCCGATGAGGCTGCGCTCGCCGACCCTGATGACCTCCTGGCCGCCGCCCGACAGGGTGCCCATGATCGAGGCGCCACCGCCGACGTCGGTGCCGTCGCCGACCACGACGCCGGCCGAGATCCTGCCCTCGACCATCGCGTGGCCCAGCGTGCCGGCGTTGAAGTTCACGAATCCCTCGTGCATCACCGTCGTGCCCTCGGCGAGGTGCGCTCCGAGCCGGACGCGGTCGGCGTCGCCGATGCGGACGCCCGACGGCACGACGTAGTCGGTCATGCGCGGGAACTTGTCGACGCTCGTGACGGCCATGTTCAGCCCAGCCGCTCGGGCACGCGCGCGGGTGATCTCGAAGCCCTCGACCGCGCAGGGGCCGATCGTGGTCCACACGACGTTGGTCAGCAGGCCGAACTGACCCTCCAGGCTCAGGCCGTGGGGGGCGACCAGCCGGTGCGACAGCAGGTGCAGGCGCAGCCACACGTCGTAGGTGTCGGCGGGCGCCGCCGCGAGGTCGGCGATCTCGGTGTGGACCACCACGCGCTCGACGCCGCGGATCTCGTCGGGGCCCGCGAGCGCGGCCAGGTCGACGGCTCCGGGGGCGTCACCGGGCGTGCCGAGACCGGGCTCGGGGTACCAGACGTCGAGGACGGCACCGTCGGGCGTCACGGTCGCGACGCCGTCTCCGTAGGCAGAAGTCATGCCCCCAACCTAGCGATCGGCCCGCTGCCGATCGGCGCGCAGCCCTCCCACCAGGACCGCGACCACGCGATCGAGCGCGACGTCGAGCGGCAGGTCCTCGAGCAGTCCGCCGGTCGAGAGCGACGCCACGCCGTGGACCGCGGCGAACGCGACCCGTGACAGCTCGACCGGGTCGCCGTCGGCGATCGAGCCGTCGGCCTGGCCGTCGGCGACCAGGTCCACGACGACCTGCAGGCAGGCGTGACCGGCCTCCAGCAAGGCCGGGTCGGCGTCCTCGGCGTGCTTGGAGGCGTACATGACCGAGAGCAGCCCGGGGCGGCTCGTCGCGAAGTCGGCGTAGGCGCGGGCGACCGCTGCGAGTCGGTCCCACACGTCCGCGGGCCCCGTCGCGGTCGGCCGGCTGGCCGCGGCGAGCTCCTGTGTCATCCGGGCGAATCCGGCCGCCGCGAGCGCGTCGACCAGGGCCTGACGGTCGCGGAAGTGGCGCGCCGGCGCGGCGTGGCTGACGCCCACGTCGCGGGCGAGGGCGCGCAGCGAGAGCGCGTCGACCCCGTCCTGCTCCACGACGGCCTCCGCGCGGGCCAGGAGCGCCGCGCGCAGGTCGCCGTGGTGGTACGAGGTCGTCACCGACTCAGCCTAGCCTGAAGTAGGCGTTGACAACATGAAGTAGGCAATGCCAACATCTAGTCATGGACCTCACCGGACAGACCGCTCTCGTGACCGGCGCCAGCTCGGGCATCGGTGCCGAGTTCGCTCGCCGCCTCGCCGCCCGTGGTGCCGCCGTCGTGCTCGTGGCGCGCCGCACCGACCGGCTCGAGGCGCTGGCCGCCGAGCTGCCGACGCACGCCACCGTGATCGGCCTCGACCTCTCCACTCGGGGCGCCGGACCCGCGCTCGTCACGGCGCTCGACGGGCAGACGATCGACGTGCTGGTGAACAACGCCGGCTTCGGGCTGCACGGCTCCTTCGTCACCGAGGACCCCGCGCGCCTGGAGGACATGCTCGACCTCAACGTCACGGCGCTCGTGTCCATCACCCGGGCGCTCCTGCCCGGCATGGTCGAGCGTGGGCGGGGTGCCGTCGTCAACGTCGCGAGCACGGCGGCGTACCAGTCCACCCCGTCGTTCGCGGCGTACGCCGCCAGCAAGGCGTTCGTGCTGAGCTTCACCGAGGCGCTGTCGCACGAGCTGCGGGGCACCGGCGTGTCGGCTCTCGCGCTCTCACCGGGGCCGACCCGCACCGAGTTCTTCGACCTGGTCGGCGAGGACGCCGCGGTCGGACGCATGCAGACGGCCGGGCAGGTCGTCGACGTCGCCCTCCGCGCGCTCGACCGGCGTCGGACGCCCCCGAGCGTCGTGTCCGGTGCCCTCAATCGCGTGACGGCCGCCGGCGTCGGGCTGCTGCCGCGCCGTGTCGCCCTCGCGGTGACCGGCCGCGTCGTCGGCTAGGCGATCAGCGCTTCGGCAGCCCGTCCTGGGTGCACAGACCTCCGAGGCGGTCGGTCTGGTCGGCCTTGATGTGGCCGAAGAACTTCAGCGCCCGGTCGCGGTCCCACCGCACCGAGAAGTCGGCGAGCGGGACCGTGCAGTTGAGGCCGCCGCCTCCCATGACCCCCGACAGCGCCAGGCCGAAGCGGGCCAGCGAGATCGGCCCCACGTTGTCGCCGATCGTCAGCGACTCGGCCGACCCCTTCGCGACCGAGTGGTAGCGGAACGGGTTGAGCACGGTCCACGGGGACCGCACCTCGCTGCCGATCGCGCCGATGACCTCGCGCTGGTTCTGCACGCGCTGGATGTCCTGCGTCGAGAAGCTGTGCCGGTTGCGCGAGTACGCGAGCGCGGTGCGGCCGTCGACCGTCTGGCACCCCTTCTCGACGTCGAGCCCGGAGTCCTTGTCCTTCAGCCTCTCCTTCGGGCAGATCTCGATCCCGCCGACCGAGTCGACGACGTTCACCAGGCCGCCGAAGCCGATCTCGACGTAGTCGTCGATGCGGACCCCGGTGGTCTGCTCGAGCGTCTGGACCAGCAGCTTGGGGCCGCCGTAGGCGTACGCCGCGTTGATCTTCGTGGTGCCCACGCCGGGCACCGGGACGAGGGAGTCGCGCGGGATCGAGACGAGGACCGACGGGCCGGACCCGACGTGCAGCAGCATGATCGTGTCGGTGCGAGCGCCGCCGGCGCTGCCGGTCGACAGCTCCTCGCGCTCCTCGTCGGACAGCCCGCTGCGGCTGTCGGAGCCCACCAGCAGGTACGTCGTGCCGGGCTGCTCGGCCGGCCGATCGCCCTCGGGCTCCGCGTCGACCCGGGCGATCTTGCCCCACGCCCACACGGGCACGGCGATCAGGAACACCAGCCACGCGACGAGCAGGAGCAGCACCCAGCGCCACCGGCGCCGTCCCCGGGGGAGAGCCGGACCCGGGCGACTCGGACCCGCGCGACCCGGACCTGCGGTGCGTCCCCCGCGACCCGACGGCGGCGGCAGGTTCGGCGGGGGCAGGTCGCTGCTGCGCGACGACGACGGGGGAGTCGTCGACGGGGGTGGCGGCGGAGGCGGAGTCTGCGGGGACGGCTTCTGCGCCGACCGGTCGTCACCGTAGAGCCAGTCGTAGTCGCCGCGGGGGTCGGACATGGCTCGAAGGTACCTGGGTGGCCGCCAGAAATTTCGTCGCCGGTCGGCGCGCCCTGAACCTCGGGTCGAGAGTTTGTGTGAATACTGAGAGCCGCTTCAGCACCTTCCCCAGCGTGAGGACACCATGTCTGACGTTCGCTTGAGCGTGATGGGCGGCTCGTACGCCCGCGCCGCCGACGCCTCGGCTCGCATCCAGTTCCGCCGCGGTCTGACCCTCACCGCGATGACGTTGTTCCTGCCCGGATCGGCACAGATCGTGTCGGGCAACCAGCGCGTCGGCCGCGTCGCGATCCGGGTCTGGATCGCGCTCGTCGCGATCGCCGTCACGGTCGCGATGATCGCTCTGACGTCGCGCCGCGGCATGTTCTCGCTGGCCACCAACCCCCTGCTGCTGAAGCTCGTCACCTGGGCGCTCGTGGCCGCCGCGATCGCCTGGGTCGCCCTCCTGCTCGACGCCTGGCGCCTCGGTCGCCCACTGACGATGGAGCGCAACCACCGGCTGTGGATGACCGGGTTGAACTCGGCGTTGTGCTTCGTGACGGCAGGCACCCTGCTCTTCGCGGCGCACACCGTGAGCGCCGGCGGACACGCGCTCGACGCGGTCTTCGCGTCCGACACCGTGTCGGAGGCGCAGGGCGGCCGCTACAACGTGCTGCTGCTCGGTGGTGACTCCGGTCCCGACCGTTCCGGCGTGCGGCCCGACTCGTTGACCGTCGCGAGCATCGACGCCGACACCGGACGCACCGTCCTGATCGGTCTGCCTCGCAACCTCGAGGACGTGCCGTTCCCGAAGGGCTCCGTGATGGACCGGCAGTTCCCGAACGGCTTCGACTGCGACGACGCGTGCTACCTCAACGGCGTCAACACCTGGGCCAACGACCACGCCGACCTGTTCGCCAAGGAGTACCCGGGGGTGAAGCACCCGGGCCTGGAGGTCACCAAGGACGCGGTCCAGGAGATCACCGGCCTGAAGATCAACTACTACGCGATGGTCAACATGAAGGGCTTCAGCAAGCTGATCGACGCCGTCGGCGGCGTGACGGTCGACGTGCAGGAGCGCACCGCGATCGGTGGCATCGGCTCACCGATCCGCGGGTACATCGAGGCCGGTGAGCAGAAGCTCACCGGCGGCGAGGCGCTGTGGTACTCCCGCAGCCGCGTGCAGAACGACGACTTCTCGCGCATGGGGCGCCAGAAGTGCGTCATGAGCGCGATGCTGCACGAGCTGAGCCCGCAGGCGGTGCTGCTCAACGCGCAGAAGATCGCGGCGTCGAGTGCCGAGATGCTCTCGACGGACATCCCGCGGCAGGACCTGGCCAGGTTCATGGACCTCGCGATCAAGGCCAAGGGCCAGAAGATCTCGAGCGTCTCGCTCGTCCCGCCGGTCATCTACACCGGCAACCCCGACTACCCGAAGGTCCGTCGCCTCGTGTCGAAGGCGATCGACAAGGCCGAGGGCAAGCGGCCGGCGAACAGCGGCCTGTCGAGGGCCAGGCTGTCGGTGCCCGACGTCTCGTCCAGCAAGGACCCGCGCAAGGCCAACCAGAGCGACGACGTCGCCGCGTCCTGCTGACCTGTCGTCCCTCGACGCGTCCGAGCCGTGTGGTCCTGGCTGAGAGGGACCTGTGACTTGCGTCGTCGGTGCGCCGCGGCTCTTCGGCATCGGTGATAATGGCGGTTCCCCCTGCTGACGCACCGCACCAGAAGGACCCGATGACGCACCGAGCCAGACTGCTCGGGCGTGGCGACGAGAACCAGTTCATCGACGCCCCACGCCTGCGCTTCCGTCGTGCCCTGCTGCTGTGGCTGATGACGCTGGTCGTCCCCGGCTCCGCCCAGCTCAAGGTCGGCCGTCGCTGGGTCGGCGCGATCGGCGTGACGGTGTGGCTCGCGCTCGTCGGCGGGGTCGTCGCCCTGTGGTGGCGGGCCCGGTCCGACCGGGCCGGTGTCATCAACTTCCTCACCGCGGCCGACACCATCACGTACCTGCGCATCGGCATCGCCGTGATCGCGGTGGGCTGGCTCGCGCTGTTCGTCGACGCGTGGCGCCTGGCGGGACCGCGTCGCCTCAACTGGCCGCGGGCCGTCGTGGTGGCGGTGCTGAACCTCGCGATCATCGCGGGCGTCGCGGGATCGGCCGCCTATGCGTCACGCCTGCTGCAGGTCACCGACGAGAGCATCGAGCAGGTCTTCCCCGAGGACGCGCCCACGTCGGCGCCCCTCGAGGGCCGCTACAACATCCTGCTCATCGGCTCGGACTCCGGGCCGGAACGCACCGGCATCCGACCCGACTCGCTGACGGTCGCCAGCATCGACACCACGACCGGTGCGACCGTGCTGGTCTCGTTGCCGCGCAACCTGCAGAACGTGCCGTTCCCCGAGGACTCGCCGATGCACCAGGTGTACCCGAACGGGTACAACTGCGGAACGACGTGCCTGATCAACGCGGTCCACACCGCTGCCGCCGGACGCACGGACCTGTACCCCGACAGCAAGGATCCGGGACTCGACGCCACGATGGACGCGGTGACCGGCGCCACCGGACTGAAGATCAACTACTACCTGATGGTCAACCTCAAGGGCTTCCGCACGCTGATCAACGCCCTGGGCGGCGTCGAGATCGACGTCAAGACGCGCATCGCGATGTTCGGCCACGACGACTCGTGGAAGAACACGTGGATCGAGCCGGGACTGCAGACCCTCGACGGCCAGCAGGCCCTCTGGTACGCCCGCAGCCGGGTGCAGTCCGACGACTACACGCGCATGGGCCGGCAGAAGTGCCTGCTCGCCGCGATGGCCGACCAGCTCGACCCGACGACCGTGGTCACCCGCGCCGTCGCGATCGCGAAGTCGGGCAGGGACCTGCTCAGCGGCAACATGCCACGCAAGGAGCTCGGTCAGTTCGCCGACCTGGCACTGAAGTCGCGGGGTCAGAAGATCCAGTCGGTGTCCCTCGTGCCGCCACTGGTGGACGTGCAGAACCCGAACTACGAGCTCATCAGGTCGTCGATCAAGACCATCATCAAGCGGTCGGAGCGCCGGGCGGAGAAGTCGGCGACCAGCGCGCCGACTCCCGACACCACCCCAGACTCCGGGAAGGCGTCGCCGAAGCCGTCGTCCTCGGCGTCGGTCGACCCGTTCTCGCTGAGCCAGGAGGAGCGCGACAAGCTCCTGCAGCGCACGGCGAACAACTCGCGCGACGTCGCCGCGTCCTGCTGACGGGGCCAAGCGGGGCTAGTGCCGCTGCGCCTCCTGGTAGGCGGCGATGACCTCGTCGGTCGGGCCGTCGCCCATCAGGACGCCCTTCTCGATCCAGACGACTCGGTTGCAGGTGTCCTTGATCGACCGCATCGAGTGCGACACCAGGAAGACCGTTCCGGCGTTGTCCCGGATCTCGCGGATGCGCTCCTCGGACCGGTTGCGGAACTTCTGGTCTCCCACGGCGAGCGCCTCGTCGACGATGAGGATCTCGTGCTTCTGCGCCGTCGCGATGGCGAACTTCAGTCGAGCGGTCATGCCCGAGGAGTAGGCCCGCATCGGCAGGTCGATGTAGTCGCGGATGCCGGAGAAGTCGACGATGTCGTCGTAGCGGCTCTCGATCTCCTCCAGCGACATGCCGAGTGCGAGGCCACCGAGGATCACGTTGCGCTCCCCGGAGAGGTCCTTGATGAGCGCCGCACCCACCCCGAGCAGGCTGGGCCGGGAGGCGGCGTAGATGGCACCCTGCGAGACCGGGGTGAGGCCGGTGATGGCTCGCATGAGGGTGGACTTGCCGGATCCGTTGGTGCCGATGACGCCGATGCTGTCGTTCTCGTAGGCCGTGAACGAGACGCCCTTGAGCGCGTGCACCGTGCGAGTGGTGCGGCGACGCTGCATCATCCGCCGACCCGAGTCGGCGGCCGTGGGGCGCTTGCCGGTCGCGAAGATCTTGTACTCGACGTGCACGTCGTCGACCACGACGACGGGGCGGCGGTCAGTCGGTGCGGCCATAGCGCTCCTCAGCGGCCCAGAAGAACAGGATCCCGGCGACGACCAGCAGCACGGCCCAGGCCGACGCGTACGCCCAGTAGATCGTGGTGATGTCGTACTGGGGACCGTCGAGCAGGATCGCCCGGCCGAGCGACAAGAACTCGTGGATCGGCTGGAGGTCGGCGATCCGCATGATCGTGGGGTGGTCGCCGAAGCGCACCTCGACGCTGAAGAAGATGCCCGACGTGTAGAAGAAGAATCGCGAGATGAACGGCAGCAGCTGGGTGAGGTCGCGGAAGTGCACCGTGAGGCGAGCCGTCATGAGCGTCAGCCCGATGTTGACCAGGGTGAACAGGAGCGCGAGCGGCACGATGAGGAGCCACTGGACCGACGGGTAGTTCCCCATGAGGACGGCGACCAGCATCATGATCGCCACCATCGGCACGAACTGCATGAACCGCTGCGCGACGAGCGCCAGCGGCAGTGCCATGCGGGGGAAGCTGAGCGATTGAACCAGCGCCGCGTTGGCGGTGATGGACCGTGCGCCGGTCGTGAAGCAGGTGGAGAAGTACTCGAACAGCAGCACCCCGATCACCAGGAACGCCAGGAAGTCGTCGACGTCCTTGTGCGTGTCGAGCAGCAACCCGAACATCAGGCCGTAGACGCCGGCGCTCAGCAGTGGCTTGAGGACGACCCAGAGCATGCCGAGCCGGTTGCGGCCGTTCTCCGCCTCGAGCCGGTACCTGGCGAGCAGGAAGGTGAACTCGCGGCGGCGCCACACCTCGGCCAGGTAGGCGCCGAGCGGGGGTCGGCCGCCGACGCGGTGCAGACCGTGGTGCGCCGCTTCGTCGGCGATCGTCATGGACGTCCTCACTGAAGATAGTGCCGTCGACGTCTGGCCGAACGGCGACACGAGTCTAGGCCATCGGTCAGGCGGGTTCGGCCGCCTCCTGCGACGCCACGCGGGCCAGGTCGTCGGGTGTGCCGGACGCCACGACGACGAGCGAGCCCCCGCCGACGCACGCGGCGACCAGCACGTCGGCGTCGCGGGTCAGCGTGCCCGGTGTGACGAGGACGCGGCGGGAGTCGGGGGAGACCCGGGCGAGCAGCTCGGCGTGGGTCAGGCGAGCGTCGACGTCCAGCGCGACGTCGTCGGGCCCGGGCGGGTCGAGCGCGACGAACACGTCGCCGTGGCCGGGCACCTCGACACCCAGGTCGAGGAAGCCGACCGGCGGCTCGGCGAAGCGTGCGCCGAGGGGTCGCAGCGACGCCGCGACGCGGTGCTGCTCGTCGCCGACGAGGTCGGGTCCGCTGACCCCGACGTCGGCCGCCGACGCCACGACGGCGGCTCCCACGTTCCACGCCGACAGCAGCCACACGAACCGCAGCCAGTGCGACGGCAGGCCGATGCGCACGCGGGTGCCGGGTCCTGCATCGAGGTCGTCGACCAGGAAGTTGGAGGTCTTGGCCACCCAGTTGGCCGTGGTGGTGCCGCTGAGCTCGACGCGTTCGCCGGTCGACAGGTCGTAGTACGTGAGCAGGGGAGCGGCGCCGGCACCCCGGGCGGAGGCCAGGTCGGCGAGGGTTCGGGGCGTGCGGACCATGTGCGGATGGTACGGCTGCGAGTTGCGGAATCCCGCTTGACATCCCGGCCCGACAGGAATGTAATTCCACACATGTCATTCGATCTGGGTCTGCCCATGGAGTTCACCGAAGAACTCATGTGGCAAGAGCGTGCGCTGTGTGCACAGACGGACCCCGAGGCCTTCTTCCCGGAGAAGGGCGGATCGACCCGGGAGGCCAAGCGAGTGTGCCTCACGTGCGACGTCCGCGGGGAATGTCTCGAGTACGCCCTGGGCCACGACGAGCGGTTCGGCATCTGGGGCGGACTGTCCGAGCGCGAGCGGCGCAAGCTCAAGAAGCGCGCCTGACGAGCCGCCGCTCGCCAGGTCTCCACTAGGCTCCTCTGAGTGAGTGAGCCCAGTTCGGAACGCCCGGCGCCTCTCCGCCCGGTGCACGTCGCCCACTGGCTCGACGACCCGCCCACCGTCGGCGCGATCCTCGTCAGCCGCAACGGCGCGACGTGGCTGCCGAAGGTGCTCGGCTCGTTCTCCCGGATGTACCAGGCGCCTGACGTGTGGCGCGCGGTCGACGTCGAGTCCACGGACGGCAGCGCCCAGCTCGTCCGCGACTCCTTCGGCGCAGACCGGGTGATCCGGGCGCCGCGCGGCACGGGCTTCGGGCAGGCGGTGGCGCTGGCCGTCGAGGCCATGCCGCGAACGGACTGGCTGTGGCTGCTGCACGACGACGCGACGGTGCTGCCGGGCACGCTCTCGGGTCTGCTCGACGTCGCGACCAGCGCCGACGACATCGCCGTCGTCGGACCCAAGATCCGCGAGTGGCCGTCGTTGCGGCGCCTCGTCGAGGTCGGCGTCACGATCACCGGCACCGGCGTGCGCGACACCGGGCTGGAGCCCGGCGAGCCCGATGCCGGTCAGCACGATCGGCCGCGCGACGTCCTCGCCGTCAACACCGCGGGCATGCTCGTGCGCCGCGACGTGTTCGACGAGCTGGGCGGGTTCGACGCCGACCTGCCGATGTACTTCGACGACGTGGACCTCGGGTGGCGGGTCGCGCGCGCCGGCTACCGGGTGCGCACGGCGCCGGGCGGGGTGATCTTCCACGCCGAGTCCGGCGGCCGTGGCACGCGGCGGCGCGCCGCAGGCGACCTGCCCGCGTGGGAGCGCCGACGGGCGGCGCTGTGGACTCTGCTCGTCAACTCCGGACCCGTGGCGTTCTGGTGGCAGTCGGTGCGCCTGTTCGTCGGCACGCTGCTGCGGTGCCTCGGTCTGCTCGTCGCCAAGGATCCCGAGGCGGCGGGCGACGAGCTCTTGGCGCTGCGTTCCGCGTACCTGCACCCGGTCCGCATGTTCCGCGCGCGGCGTCGCCGAGCAGCCACGGCCAGGCGGGGGCCGAGGGCGGTCCGCCCGCTGCTCGCGCCGTGGTGGCTGCCCTACCGACATGGCTACGACGTCGTCCGCGGCGCGGTCGTCGCACTGGTCAGGCCCGAGGCGATCGAGACCGTCGGCCGCCGCTCGACCGTCCTGGACCAGGCGCCCGAGGAGGTCGAGGAGCTCGACGACGGCCCGTCGTGGTGGCGACAGCGGCCGTGGTTCACGACGGTGGGTGTGCTCACCGTGCTGGCGCTGGTCGCCGGACGGAGCCTGCTCGGCGGGCTCGTCCACGGCGTCGAGGGCGGCGCCCTGCCACGGTCGCCGCAGTCCGCCGATGCCTGGTGGACCCTGGTCCTGGGCGGCGAGCGGGCGACGGGCCTCGCCGACGCGGTCCCGCCGCTGTTCGCGTTCCCGCTGGCCGTGGTCGCCACACCGGTGTGGTTCCGCCCCGATCTGGTGGTGACCCTGCTGATGCTGCTGGCGGTCCCGCTCGCCGCGCTCACGGCGCACCGGCTGGGGCGCCTGATCACCGAGCGGAGGGTCGCCCGCACGATCTGGGCGCTGGGCTACGGGGCGCTCGTCGCGGCCGTCGGTGCCGTGCCCGAGGGTCGCCTCGGTGCCGTGGTCGCCCTGGTGCTGGCGCCCGTCGTGGTCAACGTCGCGTGGCAGCTGGCCGAGCAGCCTCAGTGGCGCACGGCCCTTCGGCTGGGCCTCTGCATCGCGCTGTCCGCGGCGTTCGCGCCGGAGACGCTCGTGCTGTCGGCCGCCGGACTCGCTCTGCTGTGGTGGCTCGAAGGTCGGTGGGTCAGCCGCCAGCTGGTCGTCGCCGCCGTCGTCCCGGTCGTCCTGCTCGGCCCGTGGCTCGTCGCGCGGGCCGCCGTGCCGTGGCGCTGGTGGTGGGAGGCGGGTCGACCGGTTCCCGGCACCGAGTCGGTCCTCGAGATCGTCGCCGGTCGGGCCGGGGGCGTCGGTGCTCCGTGGTGGCTGAGCGTGCCTGTCGTGGTGCTCGGGGTGGTCGCCCTGGTGCCGGCCCGGACGCGGTCCGCCGTCCGCACGTGCTGGATCGTCGGGCTGCTGTGTCTCGCCCTCGCGCTGGTCGGGCACGTCACGAGCTTCTCGGCGTCCGTCGGTCGGGTCGAGATCTCGCCCTGGGTCGGGGTCCCGGCGGTGCTGTGGATCGCGTCGCTCGGCACGGCGGTGCTGGTCGCGTCGCCGGAGCTCGTGGCCCGGGCCCGCCCGGTCGCCACGCTCGTCGTGGTCGCGGCGCTGGTGCTCCCGGTCGGCGTCGGTGTCTGGTGGCTCGGTCGTGGTGCGAGCGACCCGCTGGACGACCAGGCCGCGAGCCAGGTGCCGGCGTTCCTCGCCGATCGGCCGGGCCAGACGCTCGTGCTCGACGCCTCGGGACCCGACCAGGTCGGCTACCGGCTCGTCAGCGGGCGCGGCGGGTACCTCGGCGAAGAGGCGCTCGCTCCCAGCGCCGACGATCTCGCCCCCGTCACGTCGGCGGTCCGCAGCCTGCTCGCCCGCGCGACCGAGGCCGACGTCGACGCCCTGAGCGCGGCCGGCGTGTCCGCGGTCTACCTGCCCGACGCCGCGTCGTCCCCCGAGGTGGCGCAGCGCATCGACGCCGCCCCGTCGCTGGAGCAGACCGGCAGCGACCGGCCGGGCGCCCGGGCCTGGGTGTTCGTGGCCGCGCCGACGCTCGACCGGGTCGACGTGCCCTGGTGGCGGCAGGGCCTGTCGTGGGCGCAGGTGGTCGTGTGGCTCGTCGCCGCGGCGCTGACCGCACCCGTGCGCCGTCGCGCCGACGAGGAGGACCCGGCCGACGACGCCGGCACCGACGAGCCAGTCGATCTCGTCGCGGTGCCGGTGCCCCAGGACTCCGGTCAGGTGGGGTCTCGATGAGCCGCCGGACGACGTGGACCGCTCTCGCGCTGCCGGTCGGGGCGGCCGCCCTCGTGGTTGGGGCGTCCCTGCTGCCGCGGTCCACGACCGACCCCGCTGGCGGTCCACAGCGCGTCGACGTCGTGCAGAGCACGTACGCGTGTCCCGCCGGATCGGTCGTGACGGTCGGCAGTGGCCAGCTCGAGCCCGGTGAGCGCCGCGACTTCCGGGTCACGCCGGAGCGAGAGGTCGACGACGCGGCCTCCGACGCGGGCCGCTGGACCACCAGCCGCATCGCCGGAGACGGCGTCATCGTGACCCAGACCGGCAGGGAGTCGGGCGCCGTCGGCTTCTTCGCCGGCGTCGCCGGCAAGGCCGGCGGCGGGGGACTCGTGGTGGGCCACTGCGGGTCGATCGTCGACGACGCCTGGTTCCTGGGCCTGGGCACGGCCGACGAGCGGTCGTCGACCCTCATCCTGTCCAACATGTCCGACACCCCCGCGGTGGCGGACCTGCGCCTGTGGGGTCCGGAGGGGGAGATCGACGCGGTCGACGCGACCGGCATCGCCCTCGATCCCTACACGGTGCGTCGCATCCCCGTCGCGGACCTGGCGGCGGGCGAGCCCGCGCTGGCCCTCCAGGTCGCCCGGCGACGCGGTCTGCTCTCCGCCGTCGTCAACGACGGCTCGACCGCCACGTTCGCCGGCACGGAGCCGATCGGCGCGACCGCGGCTCCGTCGACCGACCAGTACCTGCCGGGCGTCGAGAGCGGCCGTCGCGGCAAGACGCTCCTGCTGCTCAACCCCGGCGACCGCACGGCGCGCGTCGACGTCGAGTCACTCGCCTCGGACGGTCCGGTCTCGGACCGCCGGCTCCAGGGGGTGAAGGTGCCCGCCGGTCGGTTCGTCGAGGTCGACGTGCCCACGTCCGCGCCGCGCGGACGACAGGCCCTCCACGTCTCGAGCGACGAGCCGGTCGCGGCGTCCGTCCGGGTCGAGCCCGGCACGAAGGACTACTCGGTGGTCGAGGCCGGAGCCGCGCTCGACGGTCCGGCCGTGGTCCCCGTCGAGCTGGGCCGGAGCGTGTCGGCGCCGCGGCTGCTGCTGACGGCGCCGGGCGACGACGCGTCGGTCACCGTCACGGCGTACGACGACCGGATGCGCTCGATCGGCAGCGCCGACACCGCCGTGCCGGGCCGGTCGACCGTGACGCTCGACACCGCAGACGTCACCGCGGACGGTGACGTCGCGTACCTCGTCGTGACGCCGAAGGGGCGCGTCGTCGGGGCCGCGACCTACGCCGACGGCTCGCTCGTCAGCTCGCTGCTGCTCGAGTCCGCCCCCACCCGCATCGAGGTGCCCCAGGTGGTGCCGGTCGACTGATGCCGCCTCGCTCGGTCATCTCGGATCGAGGTCGTCGGGTGCGACGTGCCAGATCGCGGCGAGCTGGTCGAGCAGCACGCGCCAGGTGACGTCCTCGAGGTGCTCGGCGTCGCGCGCGTGCTGGGTGATGGGCAGGCGGAACAGCACGACGCGCGTGACGTGGCCGTCGGTGGTGACGACGCTCGACGGCACGGCGTCGTCCCACTCCGGAGGCAGTCGTGGCGCGTCCTCGACGACCACCTCCACCGCGTCGGACTCGGCGCGGAACGCCGGGCCGAGGGCGGCGACGATGCGGGTGACGATCCGCGCGAACACGTCCTCGCGGGTCTCGCGGGCCGGGATGCCCCGCGGCGAGAGCGGGCCGGGCAGCGCCTGCACGCCACGCCGACCACGGCCCCGCCGGTCGCGGAGCCGTCCGCCCCGTGGTCCGACCACGACCGGGCCCCACGGGCTCTCGGGTCGGTCGGTGCTGCCGGGCATGCGGGGAGCCTACTGCTGACGGCCCCGCCGACCGACTACCCTCGCAGTGTGGCAGTGGTCAGGCGGTGCACGCGCTCGGCGTGCTCGGAACCGGCGGTGGCGACGCTGACCTACGTCTACGCCGACCAGACCGCCGTGCTCGGGCCGCTGGCCACCTACGCCGAGCCGCACGCGTACGACCTGTGCAGCCTGCACTCGCAGCGCCTCTCGGCCCCGCAGGGCTGGAGCGTGCTGCGGCTCGCGCCCGACCCCGCCACGGTCGAGCCCACGCACGACGACCTCGTCGCCCTGGCCGAGGCCGTCCGCGAGGCCGGCCGCCAGGTGCCCGAGGAGCCCACCGACACCCCCCGACTCCGCATCGTGAGGCCCGAGTGACCGACAGTCCCCAGATCGACGCCCGCCTGCAGCCGATCGTCAAGGCCTACGACGTCCGGGGGAGGTCGCCCGAGCAGCTCGACGCCGAGGTCGCCCGCGCCCTCGGCGAGGCGTTCGCCGACGAGACCGGAGTGGCCGCGGACGAGGGCGGTCCGGGTGGCCGCGCCGTCATCGGGCACGACATGCGCGAGACCTCGCCGGTGCTCGCGGCGGCCTTCGCCGACGGCATCCGTGCTCGCGGCGGCGACGTCGTGTCGATCGGCCTGGCCTCCACGGACCTGCTCTACTTCATGTCCGGCGACCTCGACGTCCCCGGCGCGATGATCACCGCCAGCCACAACCCGGCGGCCTACAACGGGATCAAGCTGTGCCGCGCGGGCGCCCGGCCGATCGGCTTCGACACGGGCCTGTCGGCGATGGCCGTCGCCGCCTCGGCCCTGCTCGGACGCACCGAGCTGCCCGCGGTGCGTGGGGAGATCAGCGAGCTCGACGGGTTGGCCCGGTACGCCGAGCACCTGCTGATCATGAAGATCACCAACCCCGCCGGCAAATCGCAGTACGTGGCCGGTGCGTTCCCCTCCGCATGCGGCAAGACCAACCTCGCGATGCTCGTGCCCACCAGTCCCGGGTGGAAAGTGGAGACGGTCGGCGACG
>JALRKU010000445.1 GCA_023254755.1 Aeromicrobium sp.
GGTCCACTGCAGCATGCGCGTGTGGAGGAACGTCTCCTTGAGCATGTTGACCGTGCGGGCCGCGGGATCGTTCGTGCGGCCCAGCGCCTGCTGGCCGGTGCCGGTGCGGACGACGGCGAGCATCTTCCGCACCGCCAGCACCGTCAACGGGATCGCTACGGCGGTGATCCCGAGGGAGACGACGATCGCGACGACCTGCATGATGGCCTCACTTCCGGGGGAAGACCCTGACAGTTGGGCTGACACTAACCGTTCACCGGCGAGGCTCGGCAGTAAGGACTACCTCATCGCGTCGCAGGTCGATCCTGATGTTACCCGCGGGTAGCAGAGCGTGCAGGTCGAGGTGCCGGTCGGGCGAGTGGATCGCGTCACGCCGGTCGGCTCTCGACGTCAGGCGTCGGACCGCTCGGCGCGCTTCGCCTGCTGGAACACGCGGATGGCTTCGTAGCGCTCGGCCGACCTGGCCTGGCGCTTGCGGGCCTCGTCCTCGCGGTTCTTCGGCGGGGCAGGCGTGACCAGGTCGTCGAGGAGGTGGCGCGTGGCGTGGGCGATCTCGGCGACGGCCCGGTCGAACACCTCCTGGTTGGCCTTCGACGGCTTCGCGGTGCCGGCGATCTTGCGGACGTACTGCAGTGCCGCGTCGTGGCACTCGGCGTCCGTGGCCGCCGGCTCGAGGTTGTTGAGCGGGACGATGTTGCGGCACATGCCTCCACTGTCCCCGATCGAGCCGACTCGTGCACGGATCAGGGGGTCACGTTGTGACGGGACGGACCGGGACGAGGGCGACCGCGAGCAGCGGGCACAGCGCGACGAGGGCGAACGACCAGCCGTAGCCGACCCCGGTGACCAGTGCGCCGACGACCGGAGGCACCGCCGCCGACACCAGGTACTGGCCCGTGTTCTGGACGCCCATCGCCCGACCCGACCAGAACGGTCCGCCGATCTCGGCGACGGCCGTGAACGCGAGACCGTTGTCCGCGACGGTCACGACCGTCGCGACGACGACGAGCACGATCGCGACGGGCGTCGGCTCGGTCGCGCCGAGCAGCAGCATCGTCGCGGCGGCGGCGATCGCGACCAGGCGCAGCGGCACGAGGCGGCTGCCGACCCGGTCCGACCACGCCCCGACCCCGATGCGGCCGGCGGCACCGAGCAGCTGGGTGACGGCCACCAGGATGCTCGCCCAGGTCGTTGTCCAGTCCTTCGCGTCGATCAGCCAGACGAGCATGTAGGTCCAGACCGTGAACTGCGGCACGACCAGCAGGACCGACACCAGGTGGATCCGCACGAGCCGGTCGTCGCGGCGGTACGGGTTGACCAGGTGCTGCTCGGCCTCGGGCGTCGACCGATCGGGTCGTGGCGGGTCGACGACGAGGCCGGCGCACAGCACGGTGCCCACGGCGCAGGCCGCCGCGACGACGAGCAGCGTGGTGGTGAGCCCGCGCGCCTCGACGAGGTTGGGCACGATCACGGCGGCCAGGCCGACCCCCAGGGGCAGGCCGGTCTGGCGGATGCCCATCGCCAGACCGCGGCGGTGCGGAGGGACCCAGCCGACGACGATCCGGCCGCTCGCCGAGTTGGTGCTGCCGCCCGCCGCGCCGCCGACGAACAGCAGCGCGGCCAGCGCGACGACGGACCCGGACCAGGCGGCCGCCGCTGCGCAGGCGGTCACGAGCGCCAGGCCGCTCACCATCGAGAACCGCTCACCGAGCCGGTCGACGACGACGCCCCACGCGAACAGCGTCAGGGTGATGCCGACGAGCGGAGCCGACGCGACGAGTCCGGCCTGGACGAGGGTCAGCCCGCGCTCGAGGTGCAGGTAGGGGATGAGGAACGGTGCGGCGTTGACGAACAGCGTGCCCGCGACCTGCCCCGTCATCGAGACGGCGAGCATGAGCCAGCGGTTCGGTGCTGTCGTGCCGCTCGGTGCCAACGCGTCCACATCCTGATACTCAGATCTCAGGATTCAGACGCTACGCCTTCCGCGACGCGAGGCGCCAGGCGGTGGTCGCCTGCTGGGACGCGCACCCCGACCCGGGGCAGGGGTCAGGTCGGGAGGGCGCCGAGGTGCGCGAGGGCCTGCTTGACGAGCGTGCCCCGGCCGCCCTCCATGTCGTCGAGGATCTCGGGGCGGACGATCTCGTCGGGCGTCATCCAGGTGAGCTCGAGGGCGTCCTGGCGCGGTGCGCACTCGCCGCGGACCGGGACGACGTACGCGAGCGCGACCGCGTGCTGTCGCGGGTCGTACAGCGGTGCGACACCCGGGAGCGGGAAGTACTCGGCGACCGTGAACGGGACGATCGAGGAGGGGAGCTGCGGGAAGGCGGTGGGCCCGAGGTCCTTCTCGAGGTTGCGCAGCAGCGCGTCGCGCACGGACTCGCCGTGGGTGACACGACCCGAGACGAAGGTGCGGCTCATCGCGCCGGTGGTGGCGGAGCCGCGGAGCAGCAGCCCGACGTGCTCGACGCGACCATGGGAGTCGACCCGGACGGGGATGCCCTCCACGTAGAGGATCGGCACCCGGGAGCGGGTCTCCTCGAGGGCGATCTCGGAGAGCCAGCCGGGGTTCGGGTCGGGGGTGCGGACGGACGCCATGGCCACATCCTCCCCCATGGTCCCCGGCGACCGGGTCGCCGAGGTCCGCGACGTCAGGTGTTGATCGCGCCCAGGACGGCGCTCGTCCCGATGACGGCGGTCATGGCGTTCTGCGCGTCCTGGATCACCTGCCGGACACCGTCGCTGGCCCAGTCGCCCTCGGCCACGACCTTCGCCCGTGCCTTGGCGGCCTTGACGTCGCGCCGGTCCACGACGATGCCGAGGTGACCGGTGGCGAGCAGCAACCCCACCAGCGGCCCGGTCGTCTCGTCGGCGGGCTGCTCCTGCAGCAGGACGGCGCGCAGCCGCGTGACCAGGTCGTCGCGGTGCACGGGGTCGCCGACGTCGTACCGTTCGAGCAGCAGACGCCGCTGACGGCGCAGCGCCCCGGCGGCCTCCAGGTCGGCGAGCAGGACCTTGCGCTGACGGCGGCCGAGGCGGGAGATGGTGTTCTTCGGCGTGAGCCGTCCCTGCTGCCAGACCCGCGCGAAGGCGGCCTGGAGCGGCGGGTCGGCCACGGGCGTGCGGTCGACGACCTCGACGCGTGCCTTGCGTCCTGCGCCGACCAGCCGCAGTCGTCCGAGCAGCACCAGGTCGATGAGCGAGGCGCCGCCGAGCGCGGGCTCCGTCGCCGTCGTCGCGAGCCGCACCCGGCCCGTGCGCGGGTCGGTCGCGACCAGCAGGAGGTCCTTCGCGACGGTCATGGCCCCAGCGTAGGTGCGCCTGCTCGCCGCGACGAGGGGGTCTTGCCAGATGACCTCC
>JALRKU010000449.1 GCA_023254755.1 Aeromicrobium sp.
TGACCGACAAGCCGTTCGGCGTCAACCTGACGATCCTGCCCACCATCACGCCGCCGCCGTACGCCGAGTACCTCCAGGCTGCCGTCGACGGCGGGGTCACGATCATCGAGACCGCCGGGTCCAACCCCGAGCCGTTCCTGCCCACGCTCCAGGCGGCGGGCGTGAAGGTGCTGCACAAGTGCACGAGCGTGCGCCACGCGGTCAAGGCTCAGAAGATCGGCGTCGACGGCATCAGCATCGACGGGTTCGAGTGCGCGGGTCACCCCGGCGAGGACGACATCCCCGGGCTGGTCCTGATCCCTGCCGCCGCGAAGGAGATCACGATCCCGATGATCGCGTCGGGCGGGTTCGCCGACGCGCGCGGCCTCGTGGCCGCCCTGGCGCTCGGCGCCGACGGCATCAACATGGGCACCCGCTTCATGTGCACCGCCGAGTCGCCGATCCACCAGCGGATCAAGGACCAGATCGTGCAGAACACCGAGCTCGACACGGACCTGATCTTCCGCCAGCTGCGCAACACGGCCCGCGTTGCGAAGAACGTCGTGAGCCAGGAGGTCGTCGAGATCCTCAACGACGGCGGTCAGTTCGACCAGGTCAGGGACCTCGTCGCGGGCGCCCGCGGACGCACGGTCTACGAGCTGGGCGATCCCGATGCGGGGATCTGGAGCGCCGGCACGGTGCAGGGTCTGATCCACGACGTGCCCGCGGCCGGCGACCTCGTGCGTCGCATCGTCGACGAGGCCGCCGAGATCATCCAGGGCCGGTTGGCCGGCGCGCTGGTCTGACGTCAGGGCAGGTGCTCGAACCCCTGGTGCACCCGCACCCAGTCCACGAGGTAGTGGAACTCGTCGCGGGTGTGCCGGGGGTCGGCCCGTCCCCAGTAGTTCGAGCCGACCTGCATGTTGAGCCGGACGTGGAACGTGTCGTCGAACGCGGGACCCGCCAGGTACGGCTTGGCCGCCGTCGACACCACGCCGACCGTGCGGCCGTCGAGGGTGTAGCGCAGGCACGTGGGGGACCAGTTGACCCCGAACGTGTGGAAGTCCTGCCAGATCGGCTCGCCGCCCGGCACCACGACGCGTCCGTCGGCGTGGTCCTTGCTGCGGATCTGCGTGGTCTCCTCCCACGAGTTCCAGAAGTAGGTCGCCGAGGGGTCGTCACGACGCGACGTGGGGCCGCCGTACGCCTCCATCGGATCGATCTCGCCGAGCGTCGAGTCCCCGCGCAGCCAGAACGCCGGCCACACGCCGCGTGACATCGTGCTGCGGCTCGGCAGCTTCGCCCGGATCTCGAAGTACCCGTAGCGCTGGCTGAACCGGTCGGCGCTGGCCGGACTGCCGAACTCGGCGTCCTTGATGCCGTCGACGTACCCGGTCGAGTAGTCGCGCACCTGGTTCCAGTCGTAGCGCGATCGTGGTGTGGTGATCCACTCGGACTCGGGCAGGCGCCGACCGGCGATGTCGAGCAGGCCGTCGTGCACCGTGACGTTCTCGGCACGGATCTGCGCCTGGTCGAAGTCCAGGTACGTGTCGTCGCGGACGCGCCACCGCGACGGATCGAGCGCGGACCCGTCGAAGTCCTCGCTGAAGGTCAGCCGACCCTGCGCCGGATCGGAGTAGTCGATCTTCTCGCAGGCCGCGATCTCCTCGGGCGTCGCGTAGCTCTCGCCTGCCGCCCGGGGACTCGCCGTCGCTGCGGGATCGTGGCGGTACGTCGGTGCCGCGGGGTCGGTGTCGGTGCACGCCGTGGTCGCGAGGCACGCCACGGCCACGAGCAGCGCAGGACCGAGACGGCGAGGGCCGAGGAGGCGAGGTGTCGACATGTCGTCGAGGAAGAGGCCGCCCCGCAGGCGTCATGACGCCGGATCGACGCGATCAGACCGGCAGCAGGCGCGAGACGAAGCGGGTCAGCTGCTCGACGTTGCAGCACTCGTGCATCTCGACGACCTCGCCGTAGCCGTCGGCCACCGAGTCGCCGAGCCCCCAGCGCATCGCGCTCTCGGGATTGAGCCAGAACGTCCGTCGCGACCGCTGGGCGATCTCGTGCAGGGCGCCGTAGTTGGGGTCCTGGTTGTTGTTGCGGCCGTCGCCGAGCACCAGCACGCACGTGCGGGGTCCGACGGCGTCCATGAACAGCTCGGTGAAGTCGGCGAACGCCTCGCCGTAGTCGCTGCTGGTGTGCCACTTGGTGATGTGCGACTCGCGGGCGATCCGACCCGCCAGGTCGGCCTCCTCGAGATCGACCAGGTCGGTCACCTCGTCCATCGCGTTGACGAACGCGAAGACGCGGACCTTGCTGAACTGGCCGCTGAGCGCCTGCACCAGGTGCATCGTGAACCCGGAGAAGCCGGCGACCGAGCCCGAGACGTCGCAGAGCAGCACGAGCTCGGGACGCGACGGGTTGGGCTTGGCGTAGACCGGACGGATCGGCACGCCGCCGGTGCCCATCGACCGGCGCAGGGTGCGGCGGATGTCGAT
>JALRKU010000035.1 GCA_023254755.1 Aeromicrobium sp.
CGTGGATGGCGCGCACCGTCTCGGCGTAGAGCCACGCGCCGCCGTCGGGCAGGTCGTCGCGGGCGACGCCGGTG
This sequence comes from Aeromicrobium sp., assembly GCA_023254755.1. Taxonomy (GTDB): domain Bacteria; phylum Actinomycetota; class Actinomycetes; order Propionibacteriales; family Nocardioidaceae; genus Aeromicrobium. Next base: position 75 of record JALRKU010000035.1, read on the forward strand.
ATCGTGGCGTACTTGAGCTCCATCGAGCGCACCGACTCGGCCACGCGGCGCGGCTCGTCGAGGTCGAGCGCGGCCGGCTTGCCGGTGTCGATCTGGCAGAAGTCGCAGCGCCGCGTGCACTGCTCGCCGCCGATGAGGAAGGTGGCCTCGCGGTCCTCCCAGCACTCGAAGATGTTGGGACAGCCGGCTTCCTGACAGACCGTGTGCAGACCCTCGCCCTTCACGAGCTTCATCAGCTCGTTGTACTCGGGGCCCATCTTCGCCCGGGTCTTGATCCACTCGGGCTTCTTCTCGATGGGGGTCTGCGCGTTGCGGACCTCGAGCCGCAACATCTTGCGTCCGTCCGGTGCGATGGTCACGTGAGCAACGATACGCCCGTGACCAAGGTGCGGGCCCGCCGCCTCTGCCACGATCGGAGCATGGTCGACAGCGCCTTCGTGAGCCGTCTGCTCGACGTCGTGGAGCACGACGTCGTGCCCCTGACCCGCGCCGGCGTGGCGGCCGGCAACAAGCTCTTCGGCGCCGCGATCCTGCGCGCCGACGACCTGTCGCTCGTCGTCGCCGAGACCAACAACGAGACCGAGAACCCGCTGTGGCACGGCGAGGTGCACTGCCTCAAGCGGTTCTACGAGCTGCCGGCCGAGCGGCGGGTCGACACCCGCGAGGCGGTGTTCGTCGCCACGCACGAGCCCTGCTCGCTGTGCCTGTCGGCGATCACCTGGACCGGCTTCACGTCGTTCCACTACCTGTTCAGCCACGAGGACTCCCGCGACGCGTTCGCGATCCCGCACGACCTGCGCATCCTCGACGAGGTCTTCGGTGGCGGGTACCGGCGCGAGAACGCGTTCTGGACCAGTCACTCGATCCCGGCGCTCGTCGACGAGCTGCCCGAGCCGGACCGCGCCGCGCTCAGGGAGCGGATCGCCGGTCTCGCGACGACCTACGACCAGCTGTCGGCGACCTACCAGGGCGGCAAGGGAGCTGCGGGGATCCCGCTCGACTGACGCTACGCTCGGGAGGGTGCTGCACCTCGACCGCGCCTGGGAACGACCGCTCCCGACGCCCGAGCAGCGGCGGCACGACGTCTGGACCGGACTGGTCGCCACGGTCCTGGGCGTCGTCTCCCTCGAGCTCTACCGCAGCGCCGCCAACCTGAAGATCTCCGGCCACGACGCCCTCGCTTTCGGGCTGTTCGCGGCCTGCGGGCTGGTGCTGTGCCTGCGCCGCCGGTTCCCTCTGACGATGCTGGTGGGCCAGTCGGCGCTGTTCATCGTCATCGGCGAGCGGCAGCCCGAGCTGGGTCTGGTGTTCACGGTGCAGATGACCCTGTTCGCCTCGCTCTACACCGCATGGGCGTGGTCCCGCCGAACGCGCGGGCTGTACCTCACCACGACGGCCGTCCTCGTGGCGATGTTCGGCTGGCTGGTCTGGCAGTTCGTGCACGACGTACCGGCCTCGTCGGGCGCGCCACACGAGGGTCTGCTCTCCCCGTACTGGGCCACGGTCGTCTACTCGCTGGCCATCAACGTCGTCTACTTCTTCGGCGCGATGGCCTGGGGCCACGTCGCCTGGCGCAGCGCCCGTCAACGCGCCGAGATCGCCGACCAGCACGAGCGCGAGCGCCTCGCCGAGCTCCGGCAGCGCGAGGGCGCCCTGCGGGCCGAACGGGTGCGGATCGCCCGCGACCTGCACGACGTCGTCGCCCACCACGTCAGCGGCATCGGGGTCCAGGCCACCGGTGCCGCGAGGGTCATCGACGCCGACCCCGAGGCGGCGCGGCGCGCGATCGGCACGATCGAGACGTCGGCGCGCACGGCCGTGACCCAGATGCACCAGCTGGTCGGACTGCTGCGCGACGACACCGAGGAGCGCGACGGCCGAGCGCCCCAGCCGGGCCTGGCCGACCTGCACCGCGTGACCGCACCGGGCCGGCGTCCGGCGATCGGCTTTCGGCAGGTCGGCGAGCCGTTCGACGTCCCGCCCACCGTGCAGCTGTCGCTGTTCCGGGTCGCGCAGGAGGCGGTGGCCAACATCGTCCGGCACGCCCCGCAGGCCGACAGCGGCACCGTCACCCTCCGGTACCTGGACGAGTCCGACCGAGCGGTCGAGGTCGAGGTCATCGACGACGGCCGAACGGCCGCTCCGCCGCCTGCCACGTCCGGCGGCTACGGGCTCACCGGCATCAGGGAGCGTGCCGCGATGCACGGCGGCAGCTGCGAGATCGGTCCCCGCCCCACGGGAGGGTTCCGGGTGAGGGTGAGGATCCCCGTTGACTGACACCGCGCCCGACCGACCCGTGCGCGTGCTGGTGGTCGACGACCAGGAGCTCGTCCGCACCGGGTTCACCATGATCCTCGCCGCCGAGACCGACATCGAGGTCATCGGCGACGCCGACGACGGCGAGGCCGGGGTGCAGGCAGCCCTGGAGCTGCGGCCGGACGTCGTGCTGATGGACGTGCAGATGCCGCGACTCGACGGCATCGGGGCCACCCGCCGGATCGTGGCCGAGCGGCCCGGGTGCCGCGTCCTCATCCTCACCACGTTCGACGACGACGAGTACCTGTTCTCGGCGCTCGAGGCCGGCGCCAGCGGCTTCCTGCTCAAGAACTGCCCGCCGGACGACCTCGTCGCGGCGATCCGGGTCGTCGCGCAGGGTCACTCCCTCCTCGCGCCCGAGGTCACGCAGAGGGTCATCTCGCGGTCGACGAGCCGGCTGCGGGAGGCGCCGGGGCTCGCCGACCTCACCGACCGCGAGCGCGACGTGCTGGTCCAGATGGCGCGGGGGCACAGCAACGGCGAGATCGCCCGAGGTCTGTTCGTCAGCGAGGCCACCGTCAAGACCCACGTCTCGCGCGTGCTCACCAAGCTCGACGTGCGCGACCGCGTGCAGGCCGTGATCGTGGCTCACGAGTCGGGTCTGATGGACGAGCAGGCGGATCGCGGTCCGTCGAACGGATGATCCGGGTCTCGCCCGGCGGCCGATGCGCGGGCGCCTTTGCGTTCCTAGCGTGGAGGCATGCTCCAGACACGAGGACTGACCCGGGCGTTTTCACGGCGCACCGTCGTCGACGGCATCGACATCGACGTGGTCCCGGGGCGGGTGACCGGCTTCGTCGGCGCCAACGGGGCCGGCAAGACCACCACCATGAGGATGATCCTCGGCGTGCTGGCTGCGACGTCGGGCGACGTCCTGTGGGACGGACTCCCGATCTCCGTGGCACAGCGTCGACGGATCGGGTACATGCCGGAGGAACGGGGGCTCTACCCCCGCATGCCGATCGCCGAGCAGCTGGTCTTCCTGGCCCGTCTCTACGGGCTCACGACCGAGGACGCGCGAGCTCGTGCGCTCGACCTGCTCGAGCACTTCGGGCTCGCGGACCGCAAGGACGACCTGCTCGACTCGCTGTCGCTGGGCAACCAGCAGCGGGTGCAGATCGCGGCGTCGCTGATCCACCGGCCCGACGCGCTCGTGCTCGACGAGCCGTTCAGCGGACTCGACCCGCTCGCGGTCGACGCCATGACCGACCTGCTGCTGCGCGAGGCCGGGGACAAGCCCCTGCTCTTCTCGAGCCACCAGCTCGACCTCGTCGAGCGGCTGTGCGACGACCTGGTCATCCTGTCGGCCGGCCGCGTCGTCGCTGCCGGCTCGGTCGAGGAGCTCCGGGGTCAGGGCCCCGAGCGGTTCCGCGTCGTCCTGGAGGACGACGACGCCGCCTGGCTGCGTGACCTGCGAGGCATCGCGGTGCGAGACGTCGACGGGTCGACCGCACTGGTCGACCTCGACGGCGTCGCGGCGCCCGAGCTGCTCGCGTCGATCACCGAGCGCTCGCGCGTCGGCGAGTTCGCCCGCGTCCACCAGCCCCTGTCCGACATCTACCGAGAGGTCGCCTGATGACCACCACCCCTGACAGCCACCGCACCGAGGTGCCGGCCTGGAGGATCGTGGCCGAGCGCGAGATCACCACGCGGCTGAGGCAGAAGTCGTTCCTCATCAGTGCCGCCGTGCTGGTCGTCGGCGTCGTCGCGATCGTCGTGCTGGGGTCCGTCTTCGGCGACCGTCCGAAGCACTACGACGTGGCGACGACGGATCCGCGGTCGACGGCGGTCGTCGAGGCCGCATCGACCACGCTGGCCGCCTCCCACGAGGACTCCGACATCGCGGTCCGCAGTGCCCCGTCGCCCGCGAGGGCCGAGGCCCTGGTCGAGGACGGCACGGGCGACGCGGCGCTCCTGCGGACCGTCGCCGGGTTCCGGCTCGTCGGCGCCCGAGAGGTCGCCGGTGACCTCTCGGCGGTGCTCACGACGGCAGTCCAACGGGCGGCTCTCGACGCGAACGCCGAGGCACAGGGCGTGGACCTGTCGGCGCTCCAGTCGGGAGCGCAGGTCGACCAGGTGCTGCTCGACCCCGACGCCGAGAACGCCGAGGCCCGCTCGACGCTGGCCTTCGTGATGGTGCTGCTGTTCTACGCCACGGCGGTCATCTTCGGCATCACGATCGCCCAGAGCGTCGTGCAGGAGAAGGAGAGCCGGATCGTCGAGATCCTGGCCGCGGCCGTGCCGATCCGCTCGTTGCTGTGGGGCAAGGTCGTCGGCAACTCGGTGCTCGCCTTCGGGCAGGTCGCCCTCGTGGTCGTGGCGGGCGTCGCGGCGCTGAGCGTCACCGGCTCGAACGACCTGCTCGCCGACACCGGGGGAGCGCTGGCCTGGTTCGTGGCCTTCTTCGTGCTGGGCTTCCTCGGCATGGCGGGCCTGTGGGCCGTGGCCGGCTCGCTCGCCTCGCGGCAGGAGGACCTGCAGAGCACCACGATGCCCGGCAACCTCATCCTCTTCGCGCCGTACATGATCGCGGTCGCTGCCGGCGAGGGTGTCAAGACCGTGTTCTCGATGCTGCCGATCACGTCGGCCATGCTGATGCCGGCCCGCCTCGCCGAGGGCTCCGTGCCGTGGTGGCAGCTCGGGGTCGCCGTCGCAGCCAACGTCGTCGCGCTGGTGCTCACGATCCGTTTCGGCGCCCGGATCTACGAGCGGACCCTGATGCGCACGGAGCGGCGGATCGGGTTCCGTGAGGCCCTGACGCTCTCGGACTGAGCCTGCTGCGCGGGCCGCCGGTCAGCGGCTGAGGCCGAGGACCGGCACCGCGGCGGCGGCGACCTGCTCGACGTCGGGCGACGGCGTGTACGGCTCCCAGCGCAGCAGCTCGGTGAGGTGCGGTGCCACGGCCTGGGCGGCCTCGCCGACGGTCACGTCACGACCCAGCTCCTCGCTGAGCGTCGTGACGCCCGCGTCGGCGATGCCGCACGGGACGAACCGGTCGTACCAGCCGAGGTCGACGTCGCAGTTGAGCGAGAAGCCGTGCATCGTGACGCCCTGCGAGACCCGGATCCCGATCGCCGCGATCTTGCGTTCGGGACGGCCGGGGGAGGCGGCCAGCCAGACCCCGGAGCGGCCCGGCACCCGGCCGCCGGTCACGCCGAGGTCGGCCACCGCGCGGATGAGCGCCTCCTCGACTCGCCGCACGTAGTCGACCACGAGCACGTGCGACGGCAGCTTCGTGATCGGGTAGCCGACGAGCTGCCCGGGCCCGTGGAACGTGATCTTGCCGCCGCGATCGACCTCGACGACGGGTGTGCCGTCGACGGGTCGCTCGTGCGGCTCGGTGCGGCGGCCCGCGGTGTAGACCGGGGGATGCTCGAGGAACAGCGCGGTGTCGCCGATCTCGTCGGCCGCGCGCTGCGCGAGGAGCGCACGCTGCAGGTCCCAGGCCTCGTCGTACTCGAGGGCGTCGTCGCCGTACCAGTCGTCGCGGATGACCAGGTCGCTCACGCGTCCAGGCTACTCGCGCACCGGCTGTGGACGGCGCCGGGCGGATCCCGGCACGCGACGCCAGAGTGGGTCCGTGGACTGGTGGTGGACCCTGGCGGCACTGACCGCGCACCTGGGGACGAGCGACGACGACCGGTGGGCACGGGTGCTCACCGGTCTCGACCTGCAGCGGGCGCAGGCCTTCGCCGACGCCGACACGGCCGGTCTCGACCGTGTCTACCTGACGGCCGACGCCGCGGCCAGCGACGCCGACACCATCGGTGCCTACGCCGACCGTGGGTCGCGGGTCGTCGGCGCGGTCCTGAGGGTGGAACGGGTCGAGGTGCGACGACGAAGCGATCGCCGGGTGACCCTCGACGTCGTGGACCGGCTCGGCCCCGCTCGGGTCGTGTGGGACGACGGGAGCGTCGGCGCGCTGCCGCGGGACCGGCCGACGGCACGGGTCGTCGTGCTCGTCTGGACCGCCGAGGGGTGGCGGATCAGCGCGTCGCGACCTCGAGGGCCGTCGTGAGGTCAGGCGCCTCGAACGTGAATCCCGACGCCTCGAGAGCGGCCGGGGCGACGTCGAGTGAACCGAGCAGGTCGTCGGCCAGACCGCCCAGCACGGCGCGCACCGCGAACGCGGGTGCCACGAGGAACGTGGGGCGGTGCAGCACGTCGGCGAGCGCGTCGGTGAACTCCGCGTTGGTCACGGTCGCCGGCATCGAGAGGTTGACCGGTCCCGAGATCTCGTGGTCCAGGAGATGGGCGACGGCCCGCACCCAGTCGTCGCGGGTGATCAGCGACATCCGCTGCTCACCCGAGCCGAGCCGTGCCCCGCCGCCGAGTCGCCATGCCGGCAGCATCAGCCGCAGCACGCCGCCCGACGCGTCGAGCACGAGCGACGTGCGCAGGAAGCAGGTGCGCGCGCCGGCGTCGATCGCCGGTTGGGCGGCCGCCTCCCACTGCTGGGACACGTCGGCGAGGAAGCCCTGACCCGGCCCGTCCGACTCGTCGAGTCGCTCGGTCCCGCGGTCGACGCCGTACCAGGACATCCCCGAGCCGGACAGCAGGACCGGGGGAGTCGGAGCCTTGGCGACGGCACGCGCCAGCGTGGTGGTCGCGCCGAGACGCGACGCCAGGATCTCGCGTCGTCGGTTGGCGGTGCGCGGCCACTGCGAGATCGGGGCGCCCGACAGGTTCACCACCGCGTCGGCACGATCGATCAGCACCTGGTCGATGCGACCCGTGGCGGGGTCCCACTGCGACGTCCCCTCGCTGGAGGCCGGACGACGCACGAGCCGGACGACGTCGTGCCCGGCCGTGCGCAGGTGGTCGGCGAGCGCCGAGCCCAGGAAGCCCGACGCCCCACCGATCACGACGTGCACGATGCGCCTACGACCCGAGCTCGGCCTCGAACGCGCCCGACTGCAGGCGCTGCTTCACCGCGGTCAGGAAGCGACCGGCGTCGGCGCCGTCGACCAGGCGGTGGTCGTAGGTGAGGGCCAGGTACGCCATGCTGCGGACCGCGATGCTCTCGCCGACGACCGGGTCGCTGATGACGACGGGCCGCTTGACGACCGCACCGACGCCGAGGATCGCGACCTGCGGCTGGTTGATGATCGGCGTGTCGAAGAGCGCCCCGTTGCTGCCCAGGTTGGTGATCGAGAACGTGCCGCCCGACAGCTCGTCGGGAGCGATCTTGTTGTTGCGGGTGCGGTCCGCGATGTCGGCGATCTTGCGGGCCAGACCCGCGATCGACAGGTCGCCCGCGTCGCGGATGGTCGGTGCCAGCAGTCCGCGCTCGGTGTCGACCGCGATCGAGAGGTGCTCACCGGACGGGTAGGTGATGGTGCCCTCGTCGATGTCGAGCGCGGCGTTGAGCACCGGGTACACCTTGAGTGCCTCGATGGCGGCCTTCGCGAAGAACGGCAGGAACGTCAGCTTGACCCCCTCACGCTCCAGGAAGGCGTTCTTGTGCTTGGCGCGCAGGCGCGCGACCTCGGTGACGTCGACCTCGTGGACCTGCGTGAGCTGGGCCGAGGTCTCGAGCGACTCGACCATGCGCGTCGCGATGGTGCGGCGCAGGCGCGACACCTTCTCGGTCTTGCCCCGCAGGGGCGACGGCGCCGCCGACGGAGCCGCTGGAGCGGCGGCCGCGGGCGCGGCGGGGGCCTCGGCGGCCGGCGCGGGAGCCGAGGCCTTGGCCGCCTCCGCGGCGTCGAGGACGTCCTGCTTGCGGATGCGTCCGCCGACTCCGGTGCCCTCGACC